>JALWUB010000344.1 GCA_026993275.1 Robiginitomaculum sp.
ATGGAACAAACTCCAAAGGAGGTCACCATGCTCTTTTTTCTGGGTCTGATTGTTGTCATCGGCTTTTTCCTGGTGCTCATGTACAACCGGCTGGTGGCCTTGCGCCAGACCACCCGGCAGGCCTGGTCCGACATCGATGTGCAACTCAAGCAGCGCTATGACCTGATCCCCAATCTGGTGGAAACCGTCAAAGGCTATGCCAAGCACGAAAAGGGCACGCTGGAAGCGGTGATCAAGGCGCGCAATGCGGCCATGAACGCAGGCACGGTGGCCGACCAGGCGGCGGCAGAAAACATGCTCACCGGCGCGCTGAAGAACCTGTTCGCCCTGTCCGAAGCCTATCCGGAGCTCAAGGCCAACACCAATTTCCTGAAATTGCAGGCGGAAATCTCGGACGTGGAAAACAAGATCGCCGCGGCGCGGCGCTTCTACAACAATGCCGTGGCCGAATACAACACCGCCCAGGAACAGTTCCCGGCGGTGCTGTTCGCCAAGCAGCTGGGCTTTGCCCCCCGCGATTTCTTTGAGGTTGCCGCCTCCGAAAGCGCCGCGGTCAACACCGCGCCCAGCGTCAAGTTTTAAGGGCGGGAAGCGCGCGCATGGGCGCCTTTGGCCTGCACTCGCAGATCTGGAGCAATCGCTGGAAGTCGGCACTGCTGCTGGCCGGGTTTCCGGTGCTGCTGCTGGTGCTGCTCTATGGCCTGGAGCTTCTTTTTCTTGCCATTTCCGGCGCTGGCGGCAGCCTTGATGCCCTGCTGCGCCAGGCGCTCTACACCCTGCCGGGGGCGCTGCCCTTTGCCCTGGCTGGCGCAGGCGCATGGTTCACCATTGCCTGGTTTGCCCACCAGGCCATCATCGATGCCGCCACCGGTGCCCGCCCGGTCAGCCGCAAGGACAATCCGGAACTATACAACATGCTGGAAAATCTTTGCATTTCGCGCGGCCTGACCATGCCGACCCTGCGCATCATCGATACGCCGGTGCGCAATGCCTATGCCAGCGGTATGCGCGAGGGCAGGATGTCGGTGACCCTGACCCGCGGGCTCATCGAGACGCTGGAGCCGGACGAGATCGAGGCGGTGATGGGCCACGAACTGACCCACATCCGCAATGCCGATGTGCGCCTTCTGGTCATTGCGGTAATCTTTGTGGGCATTTTCTCGTTTGTTGGCGAGATGGTGTTTCGCAGCATGATCTACACCAATCTTGGCCGCAGCCACCGCTCGCGCCGCTCCGGCGGCGGCAATGCCGGGGTGCTGGTGCTGATCGCCTTTGCCATCATCGCCCTGTCCTGGCTGCTGGCGGTGCTGGTGCGCTTTGCGATTTCGCGCAAGCGCGAATTCCTCGCCGATGCCGGTTCGGTCGAACTGACCCGCAATCCGGACGCCATGATCAGCGCCTTGCGCAAGATCGCCGCCAATGCGGACCTGCCCGGCGCACCGCGCGGCGTCAAGGCCATGTTCATCGAAAATCCCGCCGCCACGGGCAGCTTTGGCGGCCTGTTTTCCACTCACCCGCCGCTGCAGGCGCGCATCAAGGCGCTGGTGATGATGGGCGGGCGCGATCCGGGGCCTGTGCCCGGCCCTGCCCTGGCCGATGCGCCTGGCCCGTGGGATGCGCCAAAAGGACCATCAAAAGGACCATGGGGATAATGCCTTGCCGCACGGCAAGATTCATCAGGATGGGGGCTGAGCCTGAAAATCAAATCTGGCCGGGGCAAACCCTGCATGCCCGGATACCCTCACCCCACTCTCCCGCCGGGGAGAGGGAGCTCTCTGAGCCTCTCATCCGCCTCATCCTGAGTAAAGTCGAAGGGTGAGGCGGCACCCTCATGGTTCGACACGCTCACCATGAGGGTGCCATGGCCTGCATGTCCTGTTTTTGCGGGCGAGCGGGCCATGGGCCAGGCCATTTACAGGCCAATTTGGGACACTTTCGAACCGAAACTGGCCAGAGATAAGCCATTTCGGGCCATGGCAAGCCATGAAAAGCGGGAATAAAGTCAAACTATCCCCGCAAGAGCACCGGGATGGATAATCAGGCTGTGCGGGGCTCTCAAAAAGAGTTCGGCGCATGTGAATGAGATTGTGAATCAAGGCACCATAAGGCTTTGCGGCCCTCAAGTGGCGCAAGGCATGCCGCCGTGCGTGCCCCAAACACCCCCTGAAAGCCCTTTGCAGAAGCTCAAACAGCACTGCTATCCCGGGGGAAACGGCGAAACCGGGTTTTGAAGCCGGGACAAGTCTATTGAAACGGGTTGAGTTTTTTGAACAACAGCTGCAAGGCGCCGCGGTTTTCCTTGCGCTTGAGCTCTTCGTCCGAGGTCAGAAACGCCATTTGCACGACATAGCGCTCGCCGGTAAAGGGCAAATGCCCGTGCCAGCTGTCATCGGACCGCAAAAAGGCAAAAAGATTGCCATAAACCGGGGGCACCTGCATGGCGTAGTCATCAAAGCCATCGCCATTGCGCAACACCCGCAGCACCCCGGCGTCATCGCCGTCCCAGCTGTCATTGAGATAGACCAGCACGGTCATGATCTTGGAGCGGGAATCGCGGTGAATGCCGCCATCGGACTTTTGCGACAGGCGACGCACGGTGACCATGCGCGGCTTGTCTGTCAGGTCAACGCCGAATTTCCTGCTCAGAACCTGCGCCAGTTCAGGGCTCTGCAAGTCCTCCACCAGGGTCTTGAAGGCGCCCCGGGCCTCCAGCCTGGACAGCGGCAGATAGCCGGGCTTGGCAATGGCCGGATAGTCCGCGCGGATGCGCGCGGCCTCATCCCGCGTCAGCACACCTTCAGCCAGCAGGAAGGCAAACGGCTCCGTGTGCACGTCTGCGCGTTCGATCGCGCCCAGATCCATCATGGCCGCCTCGCACATTCATGGCCAACCCTGGCCAACACCCTGGCCATAAACCCCACACGGCCGGTTTTGGCAAGTGTGGCAATTCGAAGCGGCGAAGGGGTCCGGGCGCAGGTCTGGGCTCAGGCCCGGCGCATTTCCTCTTCCAGGTTTTCCGCAACCTTTTCCAGAAAGCCGGTGGTGGTCAGCCAGCCCTGCTTGTCGCCGACCAGCAAGGCCAGATCCTTGGTCATGAAGCCGCTTTCGACCGTCTTGATGACGACATGCTCGAGGGTGGCGGCAAAGGCCGTCACCGCCGGGGTGTCATCCAGGCGGCCGCGGTGGGCGATGCCGCGGGTCCAGGCGAAAATCGAGGCGATGGAATTGGTCGAGGTTTCCTCGCCGCGCTGGTGGGCGCGGTAATGGCGCGTCACGGTGCCGTGGGCGGCCTCGCTTTCCATGGTCTTGCCATCGGGCGACAGCAGCACCGAGGTCATCAGGCCGAGAGAGCCAAAGCCCTGGGCCACCGTATCGGACTGCACGTCGCCATCATAGTTCTTGCAGGCCCAGACAAAGCCGCCGGCCCATTTCATGGCGCAGGCGACCATGTCGTCGATCAGGCGGTGCTCATACCAGATGCCGGCTTCCTCGAAGCGCTGTTTGAACTCCGCCTCGTAGATTTCGGCAAACAGGTCCTTGAAGCGGCCGTCATAGGCCTTCAGGATGGTGTTCTTGGTGGAGAGATAGAGCGGCCATTTGCGTTGCAGGGCATAATTCATGGACGCCTTGGCAAAATCACGGATCGAGGCATCGACATTGTACATGCCCATGGCGACGCCGGAGCCGTCAAAGTCGAACACCTCTTCCTCGATCACGTCCTTGCCGTCTTCGCTTTCCCATTTCATCGTCAGCTTGCCCTTGCCGGGAACGCGGAAATTGGTGGCCTTGTACTGGTCGCCATAGGCGTGGCGGCCGATGACGATGGGCTTGGTCCAGCCGGGCACCAGGCGCGGCACGTTGGAACAGATGATCGGTTCGCG
>JALWUB010000345.1 GCA_026993275.1 Robiginitomaculum sp.
CATCGCCTTTGTCTCCCGCCTGCCGCGCAAGGACAGCCTGCCTGTGCAGCACGGCCCCTTCATCCTCAGCGTCCGGGCGCCGCCGCCTGCCGCCGTCTTCGCATAACCCCACCCGTTGAAGACGTGCCGCCAGTGGCGGCGCACAAGAGGACAGTTTCATGAACACGACCCTTTTTGCCGGCGCGGCTGCGCTGGCCCTTGCCGCTGCGCCAGTCTGGGCGCAGGAGGCCACTCCCGATCTCTGGACCGATGTCATCATCGTTCATGGCACCAGGCTGCACAGCGGCCCGGACGTGCAGGCGATCAATCCCGAACGGGAGCCGGTCTATGCCGCCGACGCAGCGGCGCTGGCAACACGCATGCCCGGCGGCGCGCTCAACAATAATGGCGCGATTTCCGGCCAGGTGCAGTATCGCGGTCTTTACGGGCCGCGCATCCGCACCACCATCAATGGCCAGAAATTTGGCTCTGGCGGGCCGAATTTGATGGATCCGCCCCTGCATTATGCACCCCTGCCGCTGCTCGACCGGCTGGAGTTTTCCCGCGGCATTGCGCCGGTGTCCAAGGGCGAGGGGCTGGGCGGCGCCGTCAATGCGGTGCTCAAGCGCGGCCAGTTCACCGAAACCGCGACGCTGACGCCGCAGCTTGACGTGATGAGCAGTTACAATTCGGCCAATGCCAGCACCGCCTCGGGCGGGCTTGCCGCGCTTGGCAGCCAGCATGTCTTCATCGAGGCCCTGGCGGCGCACGAACAGGGCGGCAATACCCGCTTCCCCGGTGGCCGCATTGCCGCCTCGCGGCACCAGCGCGACACATATGGCGGCGGCTTTGGTCTGCGCGGCAAGCCGGGCAATGAATTTGTGCTCGAATACCGCCATCAGGACACACGGCGCACCGGCAATCCGCCCTTTCCCATGGACATCCGGTTTTTCAAGACCGATCTGGTGCAGGCCAGCGGCAAGGCCGGGTTTGGCAGCCTGACGGCAAGACTGCACGCAGGCTATGCCTTTGTCGATCACGCCATGAACAATTTCGGCCTGCGCCAGCCGCCCGCCAGCCTTGCCAAATACCGCGAGGCACTGGCCAGCGCCCTCACCTGGACCTGGGGCGGCACTGTCAGCGCGCCTCTGGCCGGGGGCACGCTGGAAGCGGGTGTTGATGGCGCCAATGAGCGCCACAAGGCCCGCATCACCAATCCCAATAATGCCCGTTTTATCGTGCAAAACTTCAATGACGCGCGCCAGAACCGCCTTGGCGGCTATGTGCAATGGTCGGCCGACCCGCTGCCGGGCTGGATGCTGCAGGCGGGGCTGTGCACGGACCGCATTGGCAGCAATACCGGCCCGGCGCGGGCCAGCCTGGTGTTTCCGCCGCCCGTGCAGATGCTGGCAGCGCGCTTCAATGCCCGCGACCGCCACCGGGTTGACCATAATATGGATGCGGTGCTGCAAACCTCTTATGCGCTCTCCGATGCGGTCACCGTGCGGCTTGGCCTGGCGCGCAAGCAGCGCACGCCGTCCTATCTGGAGCGCTATGGCTGGCTGCCGACCACGGCCAGCGCCGGGCTTGCCGATGGCAATGTCTATATCGGCGATCCGGGGCTGAAGCCGGAAACCGCGCGCGTCATCGATGCCGGGGTCGATATCCGCACCCGCCGCGCCTATTTGCGCCCGGCGCTCTATTACCGGCGCATCAGCAACTACATTCAGGGCGTGCCGTTTGACGCCACGCCGGGGGTCATTGACAGCCCGGAGGAAATGGTGGCCCGCGCCAATGGCGATGCCACGCCGCTGCGTTTTGCCAATGTGAAGGCAGAGCTTTACGGCCTGGACGCGGATTTCGGCTTTGCCATTGCCGGGCCGTGGCGGCTGGACGGGATCGTCTCGGCGGTGCGCGGCAAGCGCCGGGACGTGCGCGACAACCTCTATCGCATCAGCCCGCCGCGTCTCGACACGGCACTGCGCTATGAGCGGCCGGACTGGTCCGCCGCAGTGCACCTGGTCGCCGTGGCGCACCAGCACAAGGTCTCGCAGACCAATTCCGAACAGCCGTCGCCGGGTTATGTGCTGGTCAATCTGCAGGCCCAGTGGCAGATTGATGATCATGTCAGCCTGTCCGGCGGCGTGCACAATGTGTTCGACCGGCTCTACCGCCAGCATCTTGCCGGCTATAACCGCGTTGCCGGGTCTGATGTGGCCCTGGGCGCGCGCCTGCCCGGTGCCGGGCGCGGGCTTTATCTGCGCCTTGGCGTGAAACTGTAAGGGAGACCATCATGACCACACGAAGAACCCTGCTCGGCCTGGGGGCCGCCCTGCTGGCGCTGGCCGCCTGCACCGGCGCGGACAGCGGGGCGCCGCCAAGGATCACGCTTGAAAAGGCCTGGGTGCGGCCTCCCGCCGGGGGGCGCACCATCGGCGCCGCCTATCTGACCATCCGCAATGATGGCGGCGCGGATACCCTGACAGGGGCCTCCTCGCCGCTGGCGCAAAGCGTGCAAATGCACATCAGCAAGATGGACGGCGACATGATGACCATGCGCGAGGAAGACAAGGTGCCGGTGCCCGCCCATGGCCAGCTGACTTATGCCCCCGGCGGCCGCCATCTGATGATGTTCGGGCTCAAGGCCGGGCTGAAAGCCGGCGGCAAGGTGCCGCTGACGCTGCACTTTGCCCGCTCTGGCGACATCAGCACCATCGCAACCGTCGGCCAGCCCCGCGATTGAGACCGGCTCTGGGGGCAAGACAGACCCTCAAGGCAGTTCGCCGCGCAGCAGATTGGGCAGGGCGCCGACGCCGCCGCCGGCCTCGCGGGCGAAAAAGCGCCGTGCCGGGCCGATTTTGTCGACCACGGCCATGCCGATGCCGCGCAGCAGGCGCAGCGGCGCCAGGTCGTTGGAGAACAGCCGCACAAACCCCTCGGTGGCGGCCAGCAGGGTGGTGTTGTCAAAACGGCGCCAGTGTTCATAGCGCTCCAGCGCCAGCGGATCGGCCACATCGAGCCCGGCGCGCACTGTCTGCGCCAGCACATCGGCCAGCGCCGCGGCATCGCGAATCCCGGCATTGAAGCCCTGCCCGGCAATCGGGTGCATGCCATGCGCGGCATCGCCAACCAGCGCCAGCCGCGGCGCGCAATAGCGCTCGACAACCATCAGCGACAGCGGATAGGCCCAGCGCGGGCCTTCGGGCGCGAGCGCGCCCAGAAAATGGCCAAAACGGCGCTCAAGCTCGGCCTGGAAGAAATCATCCGGCGCGCTCTTGAGATAGCGCGCTGCCGCCGGGGTTTCGGTCCACACCAGCGAGGCGCGATTGCCCGGCAGAGGCAGGATGGCAAAGGGCCCATGGGGCAGAAAATACTCGTGCGCAATGCCCTGGTGCGGTTTTTCATGGGCCACCGTGGCGACCACGCCCCACTGGCCATAGTCCCAGCCATGGCTCTTGATCCCGGCGGCCTTGCGCGCCGGTGAGCCGCGCCCCTCGGCACCAACCACCAGCGCCGCCTCAAGCGTGCGGCCATCGCTCAACGTCACCGTTGCGCGCGGGCCGTCAAAGTCAAAATCTTGGGCGCGCACTTCGTCGATCAGGGTCAGGCCGGCGCGCGTGCGCGCCTCGGCCAGCAGCGCCATGCGCATGTGGCGGTTTTCCACCATCCAGCCCAGGGGCTCGCCCTCGTCGGCGCCGCTCAGTTCCGCGGCATCAAAATGCAGGAAATACGGCCCCGGCCCGCCCTTGCGCAGACCGTCATGAGGGCGGCCGTCAGACACCAGAATCTGGTTGATCGGCCCCCGGTTCGCGCCCAGCCTCTCGCCAACGCCAAGCGCATCCAGCAGGCGCATGTTGGCATAGGCAATGGCGCAGGAGCGCCCGTCATAGG
>JALWUB010000346.1 GCA_026993275.1 Robiginitomaculum sp.
TGCTTTATGGCCATGAACAGGCCGAGCGCGCCTTTGCGGATGCGTGCAGGAGCGGGCGGGTGCACCACGCCTGGATGCTGAGCGGGCCGCGCGGCATTGGCAAGGCGACACTGGCCTATCGCATGGCGCGGCGCCTGCTGGGTGCCCGTCCGGATGAATCGCGCGGCATTCTGGGGGCGGACCCGGATGACCCGGTATGCCAGCGCATCGCGGCGCTCAGCCATGGCAATCTGCTGGTTCTGCGCCGCCCCTATGATGACAAGGCCAAGCGCTGGCGGGCGCAGATCACCGTTGATGAAGCACGCCGTCTGCCGGGCTTTTTCGAACGCACTGCGGCGGAGGGCGGCTGGCGCGTCTGCATTGTCGATGCCGCCGATGAAATGAACACCAGCGCCATCAATGCGATTCTGAAAATCCTGGAAGAGCCGCCGGAGCGCGCCATGCTGGTGCTGGTCGCCCATGCGCCGGGGCGGCTGCCGGCGACCATCCGTTCGCGGTGCCGCCAGCTGGCCTTGCGCACGCTGCCGCAGGAGGCCTGCTGCAGGCTGGCCCTGTCGCTGGGCGTCAGCCAGGGCGATGCGGAGCTGGCCGCGCGGCTCTCCGGCGGCAGTCCGGCGCGGGCACTGGCCATTGCCAGGGCAGGTGGTGCGGCGCTGTGGCGCGATGTTGACCGGCTGGCCGGGCAGGGCGCCAGCGAGAGCCAGGCCTATGCGCTGGCCCGCCGCTTTGCGCCGGTGAAGGCGGCGCCGCAACGCAAGCTCTTTCTGGACCTGCTGATGCTGCGTCTGGAGCAGGAAATCCGCGCCCGGGCGGAACAGGGCAATGTGCGCGGCCTGGAGGCCTGGTTTTCGCTTCGTGATTCGCTGAACGGCCTCGCGGCGGATATGGAACGGCTCTATCTTGACCCGGCGCAGGTGATGTTCAGCGCCGTGCAACGCGTCACGCGCACGGTTGCGCGCCATGGCGCCGGGGCCTGAGCCATGCTGATCGACAGCCACGCCAATCTGCATGCCCCGGCCTTTGCGCAGGACTTGCCTGCGGTGCTGGAGCGCGCCCGCGCCCGGGGGGTGCGGGTCATGGCCACCATTTGCTGCCGTCTGAGCGAGTTTCCGAAAGCCTTGGCGGTGGCGGAATCAGACCCGGATCTGTGGTGCACCGTGGGCGTGCACCCGCACCATGCCGGCGATGATCCGGCAATACCCGCCTCCATGCTGGCGACTCTGGCCGGACACCCCAAGGTCATCGGCATTGGCGAAACCGGCCTGGATTATCATTATGGCTACAGCAGCCGCGCCGACCAGCTGGCCAATCTGCGTGCCCATGCAGAGGCGGCGCGGCGCACCGGCCTGCCGCTCATCCTGCACAGCCGCGAGGCCGATGAGGACATGATGGCGTTTCTGGACGAGCAAAATGCAGGGGCGGACTTTGCCTTTGTGCTGCATTCCTATACCTCGGGCGCGGAACTGGCGCGGCAGGCCTGCGCCCGCGGCGGCTATTTCAGTGTCAACGGCATTGCCAGTTTCCGCAATGCCGGCACGGTCAGGGGCGTGATTGCCGACATCATGCCGATGGAGCGCATCTTGCTGGAGACCGACTGTCCATATCTCGCCCCGGTGCCGCACCGCGGCAAGCGCAACGAGCCCGCCTTCCTGCCTCTGGTCAATGATTGCCTGGCGGCGATCAAGGGGCTGACTCCAGCCGAAACCGCCCGGCAGACCACGCGCAATTTTTTCGATCTGTTTCAGCGCGCTGCGCCGTCTGAGCGCCAGGAGAGGCCATGAGCGCGGACCGCATCGACATCAGGATCTTGGGCTGTGGCTCGTCGGGCGGGGTGCCGCGCATCGGGCCCAACTGGGGCGCGTGCGATCCGGACGAGCCAAAAAACCGCCGCCTGCGCTGTTCGGTCCTGGTCCAGCGTATTGCCCCCGATGGCGCCGCCACCACTGTTCTGGTCGATACCGCGCCGGACATGCGCGAGCAATTGCTGGCGGCGGGGGTGAACCGGCTCGACGCGGTGCTCTACACCCATGACCATGCCGACCAGGTCAATGGCATCGATGATCTGCGCCAGATCTGCTATCTGATGCGCCGCCGCGTGCCGGTCTATATGGACGCGCCAACCCATGCGGCGCTGACCCGCCGCTTTGCCTATTGCTTCGAGCAGGCGCCGGGTTCGGCCTATCCGCCAATCCTGGAGGCGTGCGCCATGCCGCCGCCCGGCGAGGGCTTTGCCATAGACGGCCCGGGCGGGGCGCTGCCGGTGATGGCGATTGACCATGAACACGGCCCCAACATGCGCTCGCTGGGCTTCCGTTTTGGCGCCATGGCCTACTCGCCCGACATTTCGGACCTGCCGGAACACAGTTTTGCGCATTTGCAGGGGCTCAAGGTCTGGATCGTCGATGCGCTGCGCAAGGAGCCGCACCCGACCCACGCGCATCTGGCCAAGACGCTGTCCTGGATCACCCGGCTGAAGCCGGACCGGGCGATTCTGACCAACATGCACATCAGCCTTGATTATGCCAGCCTGGCCGCGGAACTGCCCCCGGGGGTCGAGCCCGCCTGGGACGGACTCACGGTGTCTGCGCCAGCGTAATTATCTGCGCTTGCCCAGGCCGATTTCCTTGGCCAGTTCTGAGCGGCGGCGGGCATAGGCGGGCGCGACCATGGGATAGCTTTCCGGCAGGCCCCATTTGGCGCGGTATTCCTCCGGGCTGAGCCCGAAATGGGTGCGCAGATAGCGTTTGAGCACTTTCAGCTTGGCGCCATCTTCCAGGCAGATGATATAGTCATCGGTGATCGAGCGGGAGACAGGCACCGCCGGCTCTTGCCGCACGGCGGCGGCCTGTGCGTCAAGCCCGGCAATGCTGGCGTGAACGGATTTGATGAGATTGGCCAGTTCATCTGCAGAGATGCTGTTTTTGCCGACATAGGATGCGACAATGCCGGTGGTCATTCTGAGGGTTTCCGAAGGGGCCTTGGGGGCTTCTTCTTCCGTGGTCATGTGTGTCCTCGCCTGTGCTGGGTCTTGCTTTTGGAGGGCGAAATTGCCCGCAATTCATTAATGAACACAAAATCTTTCCCTGAAACAAGAAAAACATGTTAAAAACGAGCGGTAATAGGTGATAAATTCAGCTTCAACCCCGCGTTGCGAAGCTGTAACAAGATAATCCAAGTCAATGGCGCTGCAGCCACAGGGTTTCAGGGGCGTCATGCTTTTCTGTCAAAGCGGAGGCTGAAGCTTAAAGTGACCTTTGCCAGCCCGCTCACGCAGGGTCTGGCCGGTGCTGGTGCATTCACATTAGCGGTTGTGGCCAGGGATGAGAGGATTTATCACCATGGCCACACAGGTTCGCTCTGCCTCGGAAAGGGACTTTCATGAAGGATCAAGATGGGCCGCACGGCCCGGCGCATGATTTTTTTGCACGGCCTTTGGCGCAGGATGATCCGGAGGTCATGGCCGCGATTCTTGCAGAAGAGCGCCGCCAGAGCGAGCAGATCGAACTGATCGCATCGGAGAACATCGTTTCGCGCGCGGTGCTGGAAGCGCAGGGATCGGTCTTCACCAACAAATACGCGGAGGGCTATCCGGGACGGCGCTATTATGGCGGCTGTGTTCATGCGGACACGGTTGAAAGCCTGGCGATCGAGCGGGCCAGGCGCCTGTTTGGCGCGCACTTCGCCAATGTGCAGCCAAGCTCGGGCAGCCAGGCCAATCAGGGCGCCTTTCTGGCCCTGGTCAAGCCGGGAGACACCATATTGGGTCTCAGCCTGGCAGCGGGCGGGCATTTGACCCATGGCGCCCGGCCCAACATGTCCGGCAAATGGTTTCACGCGGTGCATTATGGCGTGCGCCGCGATACCGCCCGCATCGACATGGATGAAGTGCGCGATCTGGCCCGCAAGCACCGTCCGGCGCTGATCATCACGGGCGGGTCCGCCTATCCGCGCGTGATCGACTTTGCCGCCTTTCGCGCCATTGCCGACGAGGTCGGCGCCTATCTGATGGTGGACATGGCCCATATCGCCGGCCTGGTGGCGGGTGGCGTGCATCCCAACCCTGTGCCGCACGCCCATGTGACCACGACGACCACCCACAAGACCCTGCGCGGCCCCCGCGGCGGCATGATTCTGTGCAATGACGAGGGGCTGGCCAGGAAGATCAATTCCGCGATTTTTCCGGGCCTTCAGGGCGGCCCGCTCATGCATGTGATCGCGGCCAAGGCGGTGGCCTTCGCAGAGGCCCTGCGCCCGGAGTTCAAGACCTATGCGCAAAACGTGGTGGCAAACTGCCAGGCCATGGCCGCGGAGCTGGAGGCGGCGGGCTATGCCATTGTCTCGGGCGGCACCGACACCCACCTGGCGCTGGTGGATCTGCGCCCCAAGGGGGTCAAGGGCAATGCCGCGGAGGCGGCGCTGGAGCGGGCCCGCATCACCTGCAACAAGAACGGCGTGCCGTTTGATCCGGAAAAGCCCACAGTGACTTCGGGCATTCGCATCGGCTCGCCAGCGGCGACCACGCGCGGGCTTGATACGGACGATTTTCGCGCCATCGGCGCCATGATCGCCAGGGTGCTGGACGGTCTGGCGGAGGCCCCGCAAGGCAATCCCCTGATCGAGGCGGCGGTGCGCGAAGAGGTGGCCGCCCTGACCGCGCGCTATCCCTTGTATGGGGATTTGCACTGATGCGCTGCCCGTTCTGTTCAAGCGAAGATACCCAGGTCAAGGATTCGCGTCCGGCGGAGGAGGGCGCGGCGATCCGCCGCCGCCGCCAGTGCCTCTCCTGCGGCCAGCGCTTCACCACATTC
Source organism: Robiginitomaculum sp. (assembly GCA_026993275.1). Taxonomy (GTDB): domain Bacteria; phylum Pseudomonadota; class Alphaproteobacteria; order Caulobacterales; family Maricaulaceae; genus Robiginitomaculum_B. Next base: position 4,809 of record JALWUB010000346.1, read on the forward strand.
GAGCGGGTGCAATTGCGCAATCTGACCGTCGTCAAGCGTTCCGGGCGGCGGGTGCGCTTTGACCGGGAAAAGCTGCTGCGGTCGGTGCTGGTGGCGATGCAGAAGCGGCCGATGGAGCGCGAGCAGATCGAACAGCTGGTATCGTCCATCGTGCGCCGCCTGGAGGGCGAGGGCGAGGCCGACATCACCTCCGTGCGCATTGGCGAAATGGTTATGGAGGCGCTCGCCAATCTCGATCCGGTGGCCTATGTGCGCTATGCCTCGGTGTACCGGGATTTTACCGAAACCCGCGATTTTGCCCGCTTCATTGCCGAAGAAAAGCTCGATGAATGATGCGGGCCGCTGAACAAAGCGCCCGTGCATCTGTATCTTGCGCTGGCAGCCGGGGGGGCGAGCCGCTAAGTCAGGCTTGGCCAGGCTGGATCTGGCGTGCTGACGGATTGAGCGATGAACAAGGCAGAACAGCGCCACAGCAGGCAGCAGCAGAGCCAGCGCCGGGCCGCCCGCCTGCGCGCGGTGCAGGCGCTGTTCCAGATGGAGCTGGGCGGCATGGGCGCCCGCCGCGTGGTTGACGAATTCCGCCAGACCCGGCTGGCCGGCGGCGATGACAGCGGCGCGCAAAGCCCGGCCGATGACGCGCTGTTCGAAAACATTGTCACCGGCGTGGTGCAGCATCAGTCCCGGGTGGATGCGGCGATTGCCGCGCATCTGGCAAAAAACTGGCGTCTTGAGCGGCTTGACGCCACCTTGCGGGCACTGCTGCGCGCGGGCGTGTATGAATTGCTGTTCCGGCGGGACACGCCGGCCAGGGTCGTGCTGGACCAGTATACCGGCCTGGCGCGTGATTTCTTCGATGGCCCCGAAGCCGGTTTTGTCAATGGCGCGCTTGATGCCGTGGCCAGGGAAGAGCGCCAGGGCGAACTGCCGCCGCCATGAGCGCGCAAGGCGGCGAATTCGGCTTCATCGCGGCGCTGTCCAGGCTGGCCGCCCGGGCGCCGCAATCCTTGGGCTTGCAAGACGACGGCGCCGTTCTTGCCCTGGCCGATGGCCGCAGCCTGGTGATTGCCGCCGACATGGTGCAGGCCGGTGTGCACACCCTGGCCGATGCGCCGGTTGAGCAGGTGGCCGGCAAGGCGCTGCGCAGCAATCTGTCCGACCTGGCCGCCATGGGCGCCAGCCCGGCCTTTTACCTGAGCACCATCAGCTGGCCGGGGCCGCCGGACGAGGCCAGCCAGCGCGCCCTCATTGCCGCCCTGCAAGCGGGGCAGGAGGCCTTTGGCCTCACCCTCATTGGCGGCGACACCATCGTTGGGCAGGGGCCCCTGAGCCTCTCCATCACCGTGCTGGGCTGGGCCGAAGGGCCGCTCTTGCGCCGCGCCGGGGCGCGGCCTGGCGATGATGTCTGGGTCAGCGGCACCATTGGCGATGGCTGGCTCGGCCTGACTGTGGCCCAGGGCCGCCAGAGCGGGCTGGATGCAGCGGACCAGACCTTTCTTGTGCGCCGTTATGAATATCCCGATCCCCGGTTGAAGCTGGGCGCCAGTCTGCCGCCGCTGGCCCATTGCGGGCTCGATGTTTCGGACGGGCTGCTTGCCGATGCGGCGCATCTGGCAGAGCAGGGGGAGGGCTGTGTGTGCCTGGATCCCCTGGCGCTGCCCCTGTCCGCTCCGGCGCGGCGCTGGCTGGCCCGGCAGGCGGATCAGGACGCCGCCCGCGAAAGCCTGATGCGTGGCGGTGATGATTACGAGCTTCTCTTTACCGCCCCGCCAGAACACCGCGCGGCCATAGAGGCGCTGCAGGCGCCCGCAGACACGCGCCTGAGCCGGATCGGCCGCATTGTGCCGGGGCAGGGCGTTGCGCTGGCGCAAGCCGATGGCACCGTCCGCCCGGTCCGCGCAGCAGGCTTTACGCATTTTTGAACACTTGGCGTTAGGGTGCGGGAAAAGGATCTTCCCATGCGCCATGTTCTCCCCGTTCTGCTCTGCCTTGCCCTGGCCAGCCCGGCTGGCGCCAACAGCGAGGGCAAGAAGAAGGAAAAGGGCCCGGGCAATCGCATCAAGGCCGAATGGACCATCAAGAACGATGTGCTGCCACAAGGCAATGAAGCACCCAAGGATCAGGACCAGGCCTTGCGCTCTGTTGACATCCCGGTTGTCGTGGCGCCGATCTCGATCAGGGGACGGCTGGTCAATTATGCCTTCATGAACATCCGCGTGGTGCTGAACAAGGACGTCGATGTGTGGAAAATGCGCGTCAAGTCGCCCTTCATGCGCGATGCCATCGTGCGCGCCGCCCATCGCCATCCCTTTGGCAAGCCGGGAGAGCGGTCCACAATCGACAAGGCGGAGGCGATTGCACGCATCCGCACCGCGCTATTGCCCTGGGTGTCGCCAGAACAGCTGGACCATATCGAATTGCTCAGCGTTGACATGCTCAATGGCTGAACACGCGGGGGCGCACCGGCACGGCCTGTTTCGCCCATTTCCCGGCCCCTTCAAAACCCTTTTGCCGTTTTCCCCCGGGATAGCGGCGCGTCTGGATGCGCACAAAAGGGCTTTCAGGAGGTGTCTGGGGCGCGCACGGTGGCTTTCCTTGCACCGCTTGTGGGGCGCAAGGCTATGCAGGGCATTGATTCACAATCTCAGTCGCATGTGCCGAGTCGTCTGTGACGGCTCTGAACAGCCTGATTATGCGCTTGTGTAAAGGGTTGGGGACAGGGGCGCGCGTATCCCCGCTTTTCATGGCTTGCCATGGCCCGAAATGGCTTATCTCTGGCCAGTTTCGGTTCGGAAGTGTCCCAAATTGGCCTGCAACTGGCCTGGCCCATGGCCCGCTCGCGGCAAAAAACAGGACATGCAGGCCATGACAGCACGCCCTCTTTCGCTTTGGCCTGTGAATCCTGCAAGCCGGGCTCCGTCTCCTCTGCCTGCGTCACCCCGGCGAAGGCCGGGGCCCATTTTGATGCCTCAAGATGGATTCCGGCCGCAGCCTGCCCCGGACCACGATCCGGGGCCGGAATGACGATAACGGGGCCGCCTATGCTCCGCTTTTCACCAAACAGGACATGCAGGCCATGAGCCGGGCCATGGTGCCCCCTCATCCTGGCCTTCTCCCCCAACGGGAAGAAAGGACGACGCGCGGCATCCGCAGCATCCTCATGGTGAGCCTGTCGAACCATGGAGGATGCCGCCTTCATCCTTCGACTTCGCTCAGGATGAGGCGGAGCTATGCTGCACCCCTCATGGTGAGCGAAATCGAACCATAAGAGGATGCCCGGTCCTTGCCGCCAGCACGGCCTTTCCCTCCCCTGCGCAGCGGGGGAGGTGGGCGCTCGTCTTCCGGCTTCGCTCAGGGGCTGCACAGCCAGCAAAAATCCTCCCAGACGCCAGTGCTGGCGCCGATGGGCGAGCCTGGCGGTGCCTTGGGCGCGGGCGGCACCGGTCTGGAGGGGCTGGCCGGGCGTTCCAGGAAGCGCGTGATGCGGGCGCGCATCAAGGCCCGTGCTGCCCGATCGGCCGGGGTGCCGCCCCGGCGCAATCGGTCACGCAAGGCGGCCAGGTGCGCGCGGGTGCGCGCCTTGACGGCATCGGGGCTGTGCGCATCGTCTGCCAGGGCGATCAGCGCCGCGATCCATTGGCCCTGAACGGCGCGGCGAATTTCACCCTGGCGCGCAGGCTCGCCTTCGGGTTCGGCAAAGACGTCATCGCTTACCGTGCGCAACACCTCTTCCAGCCCGGGGTTATGCGCATCGCGGCGGTGAAACGCCACCAGCCGGGCGGCCCGCGCCGGATGGGCCAGTTGTGCAAATGTCAGCGCGGCGGCGGTTTGTGCGGCGTTGATGACATCAAAGGCCGGGCGCGCCGAGGGGACGAACATTTCGCGGGTGTATTCCGCGCCCTGAGCGCGCGGATTGAGCACTTCAAGCACGGAATCGGGCAGGTCCAGCGCCGCCGGGGACACGGTCTTGAGCACTTCGCGCAAGGCCCGGCGCTGATAGGCCGGATCCAGAACGCGGGCGCGGGGCAAGGCGTCGCCCTTGACCGGATAGGCGAAATCATAGCCGCCCACGGCCTTGGCCGCCGCTTCCATCTGGTAACGGTGATAGAGATAGACCGGCACCAGAACCTTTTGCAGATCGCTCAGGGGTTCGCCATCGCGAATGTTGCGCAGGCCGAAATGGCGCAAGGCGGCAGCGCGCACCGCCATGGTGTTGGCCAGCGAGGCGACCGGGTCCGCGCCGGTGTCCCACAGGCTGCCATACGGGTTGGCGGAGCCCGGCGGGCGGGCGTGGCGATCGGCGACATAGCGCAGGCCGCTGCCATAGGCCTTGGCAATAAGGCCATCCAGATACGCCTTTTCACTCTGCCCGGCGGGCACTTCGGAATAAAGATAGCTCACCGTGAAGCGGTCCCAGGCGCCAATGCCGGTGCCGTAGGCATGGCTGACATCGAGCGAGCCATCGGGCCGCGCACGCACATCGGGAGCCGGATAGTCCATCACCGACGAGCCACCCATCACCGTGCTGGCACCCATATTGTGGGCAAAACCCAGGGTGTGGCCAACCTCGTGGGCGCCGAGCTGGCGAATGCGCGCCAAGGCCAGTTGCACCGGATCATCGGGCGCGCCGGAGCCGGTCTTGCCCGTCCCCAAAAGCCCTTCAAAAATCATCCGGTCCTGGCGCACCCGCTGCGAGCCCAGCGTCACCAGGGCCTTGATCATTTCGCCGGTGCGCGGATCGGCAATGCCGCCGCCATAGGACCAGCCGCGCGTTGCCCGGTGCGCCCATTGCACCACGTTGTAGCGCACATCCAGCGGGTTCACCCCTTCGGGCAGGACCTTGACCTGAAAAGCGTCGATGAAGCCCGCCGCCTCGAACGCCCTGGCCCACCAGCTTATGCCCTCGATCAGCGCCCCGCGCACCGGCTCCGGCGCGCCATTGTCCACATAATAGACAATCGGCTTTTTGACTTTTGACGGTGCCGCGCCCGGATGTATCTTTTGCAGGCGGAAGCGCCGCGCCAGATGGACCATGAGCGGTGCATCCAGCGGTGCGCTGAAATCCAGATAATCGACACTGAAATTGGCCGTGCGCGGGTCGGCGCGGCGGGGCGTGTAGCCATCATCGGGCAGCTTGATGAAAGAATGATGCTGGGTCAGGGTGATGCTTTGCGGGACCGCTGCCGTGGCGCGCACCTCCGGGCCGGGCTTGGCCGAGGCAAAGGTCACGATGGCATCGAATTCCAGGTTTTGCGGGAATGCCAGCGCCGCGCCCGCATCCAGCACCGAGCGCTTGGGATCAAGCCTGAACTTGCCCTGTCCCGCCGCCGCCAGTCTTGCCGCCACGCCGCTGGCATCGCGCACCAGAAAGCCGGTAATGTCCACCAGCACCCGGCCATCCTTGGGCCTGGAGGAAAGGGGGCCGCTCCACAACACCGAGCGGGCGAAGGATTCGCGCACGGCACGGCGCTCGGCGGCATTTTTGGCACTGGCGCGAAAGCCGGTATTTTGCGCCTCGATCATCAGGCGGCCAGACAATATCCGCAAAGCCACCACGTCGATGCCACTGCCGCTGCCCCGGTCCAGCCCGACCGGGTTGGAACCAAGCCCGGCGCTCAGGGCATGGGCATAAAGATAGGTCCCGGCACGGCCGTCTTTGGTCACCGGCAAAGCCAGATAAGCCCTTCCCTTGGTGAGGTCCAGATAAAGCGGGATCAGCCCCGCCTTCATCTCAAGGCCGGAAGCCAGCGCATCAAAGGCAGGCAAATCCTTGGCCCCGGCAGGCCCGGCAAAGCCCAAAGCGGCAACAAGCCCCGCCAGCACCAGAAAACGCTTCATCATCTTGGTCCCGCTTCATCCATGCCCGCCACTATAGCCCTTTTGCCGCCGCGGTCACGCCTGGTGGAAAATTTGCACCAATGTCCAAAATCCAGATTGTTTGCCTGCCCGGAAATATGGTGACCTCAAACACCAAAAGTGATATACTCCAAGTAGTAAAACATCAGTGTTTCGAAAAACACTGGTGCCACTGCGAAATCAAACGGGGTACCGCCATGATTTATCCAGGAAAAGCACTGGGCTGGTGCGCCAGCATGCTGGTTTTTCTGACCGCCGGGCTGTTCATCATGGCGAGTGCCTCGGCTCAAGCGGCGCAAAACAGCGTGCTGGCCGCCGTTCTGCCCAATGCGCGCTCGGTGCAAACGGCGCAAACCGCCACCGCTTATGCGGTGATCCTCAACACCGGCACGCAAACGGCCAACAATTGCCGCTTGACGCTGGGTCCCGGCTTTAACGGCGCTTTCAGCTTCCAGCAGGCCGATTCGCAAAACAATCTCATTGGCGCCCTCAATGCACCGGCGGACATCCCGCCAGGGGGGCAGCAAAATTTTGTTTTTGCCGTCCGCCCGGACACAGCTTTTGCGCCGAAACCGCTGGACCTTGATTTTGTGTGTGACAATGCTGTGGCGCCGCGCACCAAGAGCGTCAACAGCTTTACCCTGGGCGCGTCAGATACCCCTGTTGCCGACATCCTGCCGATCGTGCGCACCCTGAGCGGCGATGGCATAGTGCGTGTTGGCGGACAGGATTTTATTCAGCTTTATGCGGCTTCGGCCATCAATATCGGTGCCAGCGGACCCATCACGGTCCGCCCGGTTTTCAGTGCCTTTTCCAATGCTGCGGGCATGGCCGTCTGCCAGAGCGACCCGGCCACGGGCCAGTGCCTTGATGGCGGCAGCCTGCTGGACCGGCCGCAATCTTCCATCACTCTGCCCATCGGCTCCAGTGCGGTGACATTTACGGTGTTGGTCAAGGCGGGCAGCACGGCCTTCTGGCCTGAATTTGCCCGCGTTGGCCTGGAGTTTGTCGATAGCAGCGGTGTTGTCCGCGCTTCCACCAGTGTTGCGCTCACAGCGTCAGATGTCTTTGCCGGTACTGCCACTGCCAGCATGCCCAATGCGCAGAACCAGTATAATCTGGATGGCGGCTGGAACGTGCGCATGACCCCGGATGATCCGGCCATGGCACCCTTCAGCGCTAAGATGCTGGTATTTAGTGATATGGACCCGGCAAGCGGCGGCCTGACCAGCCGCATTGCCCTGGTGCGCGATCCGGCAAATCCCGGCGCGGACCCGGCACAGATGCAGCTGCGCTTTTTGCGCCCGCTCGTCTATGATATTCGCGCTGACAGCCCTTCGCATGCCAGCCTTTCCGGAACCGGCTATGACGTGCAGCTTGATTTTGTTCAGCAGGGCCGCATAGACGGCACCATAAATGTCACTGGCGCTGCCGCCTGGAGGGGTCATTTGCAGGGGGTGTTTGATCCCTCGCAAGGCCTGCTGCGCATGGATGCCGGGTTTATGGCGCGCCAGCTTGATATGACAGCAGCCCATTCAGCGGCCAGCACCGGCACGCTGACGCTGACGCCCGTTGGTACCTTGCGCGGGCCAATCACCCCGCCCGATCTGGCGTTCACCCTTTCCGGCGACATGAACTTTGCCGCCGGGGCATTTGGCAGCAGCGCCGCCCATTGCACGTTTGCCGGCCAGATCGCCACCAAGACTGTCCGGCCGGGCAGCCTGAGCGGTTCGGGAACACTGGTCGCCACGGCCAATTTGCCCCGTGCCGAGGCCGCAGGCGGGCTTTCCGCCTGTCCGGCAGGTGCGCCCGCCATACTGCAAAGCGGCGTGTTCATGCGCTACAACCCGGCCCGGCCCTTCAGCGAAGGCCTGCCGGACCAGGTTACCCAAAAGCATTTTCAGGCCAATTTTGACCTTGTGCCTGCAGACAATTTCCTGCTGGGCCTCGATGTCCCCTCCGGCCTCTCCGATGTGCGCTTTGGCTATCTGCTGACCGGCGCGAAACAGACCGTGCCGTAATTTGCGCCTGCCCTTACCGCGCCAGTTCCGCCATGGCCGCTTCGATGCCGTCCAGGGTGAGCGGGAACATGCGGTGTTTGCCGATGATCTGGGCGATCATGGCGATGGAGGCCGAATAGTCCCAGTATTTTTGCGGGGCGGGGTTGAGCCAGACGACATCGGCATAGGTATCCACCACCCGCTGCAGCCAGACCGCCCCGGCTTCCTCGTTCCAGTGTTCGACGGAGCCGCCGGGGACGGTGATTTCATAGGGGCTCATGGAGGCATCGCCGACAAAGACGATCTTGGTGTCGGCAGGCAGGGTGTGCAGAATGTCCCAGGTGGGGATGACCTCTGATCGGCGGCGGCGGTTGTCGCGCCACACCGCCTCATAGAGGCAGTTGTGAAAATAATAATGGTCGAGGCGCTTGAACTCGGTGCGCGCCGCCGAGAACAGCTCCTCGCACTTGTCGATGAACGGGTCCATGGAGCCGCCCACATCCAGAAACAGCGCCACCTTGACCGTATTGCGCCGCTCCGGGCGCATGAGAATGTCGAGCCAGCCCTGGCGCGCGGTGGCGTCGATGGTGCCGCGCAAATCGAGCTCGTCCGGCGCGCCCTCGCGGGCAAACTTGCGCAGGCGCCGCAGCGCCACCTTGATGTTGCGGGTGCCCAATTCCCGGTCGCCGGCGAGATTCTTGAACTCGCGCTTGTCCCAGACCTTGACGGCGCGGCCATGGCGGCCGCGGGTCTGGCCAATGCGCACCCCTTCGGGGTTGTAGCCGTAGGCGCCAAAGGGCGAGGTGCCCGCCGTGCCGATCCACTTGCTGCCGCCCTGATGGCGCTCCTTTTGCTCTTTCAGGCGCTCTGCCAGGGTTTCCATCAGCTTGTCCCAGCCGCCGAGCGCCTCGATCTGCTTCTTTTCTTCCTCGGTGAGGTATTTCTCGGTGAGCTTGCGCAGCCAGTCTTCGGGAATCTCCGCCTCGCCGACCAGATCAGCGGGCCTTTCCACGCCCTTGAAGACATTGCCAAACACCTGGTCGAACTTGTCCAGATCGCGCTCGTCCTTGACCAGGGCGGCGCGCGCCAAATAGTAGAAATCATCGACCTTGCGGTTGATGACATTCTTGTCCAGCGCCTCGATCAGGGTCAGATATTCGCGCAAACTGACCGGAACCTTGGCGGCGCGCAGTTCGGCAAAAAAATGCGTAAACATGGGGATAGGGTAAAGCGGTTTGCCGCATCTGGGAAGACGGCCTGGCATTTGGCGCATCGGCCTTGCCAGCAGGCACGGAATCGCGGGATGGCTTGGCCATGACGGCGCAGACGCTTGAACAAGGCAGCACGGCCTGGCTTCGGGCGCGGCTGGGCAAGGTCACCGCCAGCCGGGTGGCCGATGTCACGGCGCGCACCAGAAACGGCTGGGGGGTGAGCCGCCAGCGCTATATGGAACAGCTCATTTACGAGCGGCTTTATGGCGAACCGGCCAATGCGCCCTATCTGTCCGGGGCCATGCAATGGGGACTCGAGGCCGAAGCATTGGCGCGGCGCGCCTATGAGGCGCACACGGGCGCCGTTGTCGTGCAGCCCGGTTTCATTGACCATCCGCGCATAGCCTGGTCCGGCGCCAGTCCCGACGGGCTGGTTGGCGATGACGGCCTGGTGGAAATCAAGTGCCCCAACACCCAGACGCATCTGAAGACGCTGGAGCGCCACGCCGTGCCCGGGCGCTATGTCAAGCAGATGCAGTGGCAAATGGCCTGCACCGGCCGCAAATGGTGTGATTTCGTCTCGTTTGACCCGCGCGTGGACGCCGCCCGCAGGCTGTATATCCGGCGCTACTGGCATGATGAGGCGGTGCGGGTGCTGGAACAGCAGGTTGCGGAGTTTTTGCAAGAACTGCGCACCTTCCTTTGAAGCCCTTAAGAGAAAAGCAACCAAAACGCGCGAAAAGCCTGACGGGGACACAATTGGGATACAGGCATGGATTCT
>JALWUB010000347.1 GCA_026993275.1 Robiginitomaculum sp.
CATCGGGTACCAGGCAGGGCACAGCGACGACCTGCCAGCCGGTCAGTTTCATCAGCTCTTCATTGACCTGTTCAAAGTCCGGTATGCCGCCCTTGCCCAGGTCAAGCGCCTGCAGGCCTTGCAGGAAAGCATCACAGGCGCGGCCCGGCAGGCACTGCATCTGGCGCTCATAGAGGATGTCCCAGGTGCCGTGCTCCTCTGCTGTATATTCAGACCAGCCCTGATCGATGGTGAAGTCCTCGCGCACATTGCGGGTGCGCGGATCAGCGTAAATGTTGGCAGGGTCCATGAAATACCTCCGACTCCATCCCTCGCGCGGCCGACTATATCCTGCTTTACCGGTTTTGGGGATGGACAAATGCGCGCAGGCGGCCTGCCGGGCGCAGTCGCCAGGTTGGGGTTTTCCAAAATGCGCGTTATGATGTTCATGAACGCGCAATTTCACTGGTTTGCGCCAATGCATTGCCTGTTCCCGTTTCGCGCGAGCAGGCTGAAGGGTCAGGATCATGGCGGATGGCGCCGCGCCGTCTGCTGCCGCTCATGGGCGCCGCCGCCCCCGGCGCGCCAAAGCGGCGGCCAAGGGCAGCCGTAAAACCGGCACGCTTTATGGTGCGCTGGATCTGGGCACAAACAATTGCCGCCTGCTGATTGCCGCTGCAGACAAAAACGGCTTCAGGGTCGTGGACAGTTATTCACAGATTGTGCGCCTTGGGGAAGGCCTTGGCAGCAGCGGGGTTTTGCGCGAGTCTGCCATGGAAAGGGCGCTGGCGGCATTGCGGGTGTGTGCGCGCAAGCTCAAGCGCCAGCGCGTGCGCCGGATGCGCTGCGTTGCCACCCAGGCATGCCGTGCCGCTGGCAATGGCGCGGAGTTTCTTGCCAAAGTGCATGAGGTTACGGGCTTGCGCCTGCAGACCATCTCCACCGAACAGGAGGCCCGGCTGGCCCTGCGCGGCTGTGCCAATCTGCTGGACCCGTCATGCGATGCCGCGCTTGTGGTGGATATTGGCGGCGGCTCCACCGAGTTGAGCTGGGTGGATCTGCGCCCCGCCGCAAAAGGGGGGCGGCCCATCCCCGGGCCTTGCGTGTCGCTGCCCATCGGTGTTGTCAACATGGCCGAGCGCTTCCCGGAAAGTGCGGACCGCGGGCCCTGGTTTGCCGCCATGCGTGCCTTCGTGCGCGAACAGGTTGGCGGTTTTACCGGTGCCGATGCCTTTGTACGGGTTTTCCGTGAAGGCGCAGTGCACGGCATTGGCACGTCCGGCGCTGTCACCTCGCTGGGCGGCCTGCACCTGAATCTCCCGCGTTATATCCGCTCCAGGGTGGACGGGCTCTGGCTCAGTCGCCGCGATGTCGAGGAAGCCACGGCGCGATTGCTGGCGAAAAACCTGGCGGAGCGGGCCTGCGAGCCCTGTATTGGCAAGGAGCGGGCCGATCTGGTGCTGGCCGGGTGCGCCATTCTGGCCGCCATCGACGATGTCTGGCCCACGCCGCGCATCCGTGTCGCCGACCGGGGGCTGCGCGAGGGCCTGTTGCTGGGCATGATCGGTGCCGACCGGCGCCGCGCCCGCCATCGCCACAAGAGGACGGGAAAAAAGGCGGGCGCCAATGACCGGTGATGATGGCAAACGCCGCTGGTCTGGCAAGGGCGGCGCGGGCAAAGGCGCGGGAGAGCGGCGGCGGGGCTTGCGCAAACGGGTCAAGACAGCGCGCGGGCGCAAATTGTCCTCGACCCTGTGGCTGCAGCGCCAGCTCAACGATCCTTATGTGCAACGGGCCAGGGCCGAGGGCTGGCGCTCGCGCGCCGCATTCAAGCTGATCGAACTGGACGAGCGTTTCCGGCTGATCAAGACCGGCGCGGCCGTGGTCGATCTGGGCGCGGCGCCTGGCGGCTGGGCCCAGGTGGCGCTGCACAAAGGCGCTGGCAAGGTTGTTGGCATGGACCTGCTGGATATCGAGCCCCTGCCGGGAGCGCACTTCCTGCAGCAGAACTTCATGGATGATGCCGCACCGGCGGCGGTGCGCGCCGCCCTGGGCGGCCCGGCAGACCTGGTGCTTTCCGACATGGCCGCCAACACCACCGGCCACCGCGATACCGACCATTTGCGCATTGTCGCGCTCGACGAGGCAGCGGCAGCCTTTGCCCTTGATGTGCTCAAACCCGGCGGCGCCTTCGCCGCCAAGGTGTTTCAGGGCGGCGCCGAGGGCGACCTTCTGGATCTTTTGAAGACGCATTTTGCAAAGGTGCGGCATTTCAAGCCCAGGGCCAGCCGCAGCGGCAGCCCGGAAACCTATGTGGTGGCGCTGGACTTCAAGGGCAGGGGGCCTCAAGACTGATACTCTGGTGCTTGCCTTGGCCCGGGACTGTGGCACAGTGGCAGTCCGTTAAAGAGGCATGCCATGATCAAGACATTCTCCATTGTTCCCGCTGTGCTGGCCTTGTGCGCGTGCGCCAGCCAGCCGTCTTTGCCCAGGCCTGCGCCTGCACCTTTCCCGCTGGTCGAGGCCAGCATTGCCGGTCTGCACAAGGCGCTGCAAGACGGCACCACCACCTGCGAAGCCGTGGTGCGCGGCGAGCTGGCGCGCATTGCCACCTATGACAAGCCCAAGGGCCTGAACGCCATCACGGTCACCAATCCCAGGGCCATTGCGCGCGCCAGGGCCATGGACAGGGCACGCCGCCAGGGGCGGGCGCTGGGGCCGCTCTATTGCGTGCCGGTTTTGGTCAAGGACAATTTTGATACCCATGATCTGCCCACAACCGGCGGTTCCATTGCTCTGAAAGGCTCGATTCCGCCTGATGATGCCTTCATGGTGCGCCGTTTGCGCGAAGCCGGGGCCATCATCGTCGCCAAGACCAATATGGCCGAATGGGCCTTCAGCCCGCGCGAGACCATTTCCTCGTCCTATGGCGTTACCGCCAATGCCTATGATCTGACCCGCGTTCCTGCGGGCTCGTCCGGTGGCACGGCCTCTGGCGTGGCTGCCAGTTTTGCCATTGCCGGGCTGGGCTCGGACACCGGCAATTCCATTCGCGGGCCGTCCTCGCATCTGGCCCTGGTGGGCATCCGTTCCACCATGGGCCTGACCAGCCGTGACGGGGTCATTCCGCTGATTGCCGATCGCGACATTGCCGGGCCAATGGCGCGCAGTGTTGAAGACGCAGCCAGACTGTTCAATGTGGTTGCAGGCTATGATCCGGCTGATCCGGTCACTGCGCAGGGTCGCGGCAAGAAGGCGGCGGACTACACCGCCTTCCTGGACAAGAACGGCCTGAAGGGCGCGCGCCTCGGCGTGGTGCGCGAGTTTGTTGATACCAAGGATGCGGACCCGCAGGTGCTGGCGGTTTTCGATCATGCCCTTGACGAGTTGCGTGCTGCCGGAGCCGTCATCATTGACCCGGTCAGGATCAAGGACATGCGCGCCCATATCGACACCTCCAACAATTGCCCCAGCTTTCGCCATGACCTGGCGCAATATCTGGATACCCTGGGCAAAAAGGCGCCCTTTCACGATATCAAGACGCTTCTCAAGACCGGCCAGTATGGCCCGGATGCCAAGGGCGGGCTTGAGTATTTTGCCGCCTACCCGTTGCAGCCTGCACCAGAGCAATGGGACTCACCCTGCCAGCGCTATTTGAACAATCCCTTGCGCGCCAGCTATCGCCAGGATGTGCTGGAGGCCATGGATGCGGCGCATCTGGATGCACTGATCTTTCCCACCTGGAGCAATCCACCGGCGCATCTGGACAAGGGCCGGGCCGAATACAAGGGCGACAATTCACAAAGCCTGGCGCCCAGCACCGGCATGCCCGCCATCACCGTGCCCATGGGCTATTCCTACGGCCATTTGCCAGCGGGATTGC
>JALWUB010000348.1 GCA_026993275.1 Robiginitomaculum sp.
ATCCACGGCAATGCTGACCAGTTCCAGATTTTCCCCGTTGAGCACCAGCGGCGCATCTGCCGCGCCGGTGCGGCGCAGGGCCATGACCGAACGCACGCGTGTGGCGTCAGGGTCGAGGGTGAAATCAAGATCAACCGTCTCGACGGCGAAGGGATAGGGGGTGTAATCGGCAAGCCGGACCGGCTGCGGGGTTTCGGTGCGCATGAACGGGTTTCCTCAAAATGATTTTGCCCATTATGTAGGCCTGCAAAGGCGGCGCGTCACCCCGGCCGCGGCAATCCCGTCAGCTCAGGAACATGGGCAGGCCGCGGACGCCGCGAATGCGTGGCCGGTATGCCCGGATGTCATAGAGCGCGTCGATATTGGCCTGGCGCACGCCCCGGGTGGATATGTCCGCTGGCTGCGTGCCATAGCGCCCCTCGTTGAGCGCCATCATCAGGCCGGTTTCGCGCCGTTCAATGCACTGCATGGCCATGGCGCCAAAGTTCTTGGCCACCATCAGGTCGAGCGCATCGGGCGCCCCGGCGCGCACAAGATAGGCCAGGTTCTGCACCATGGTCCTGATGCCGGTGCGGGCCTTGACGGCGTTGGCGATCCGGGTGCCGATCCCGCCCAGCTTGCGGTGGCCATAGGCATCGGCCTCGCCGCTCTCGACGCGCTCGCCCTGGCGCAGCATGGCCCCTTCGGAAACCAGGCACAGGGCGTAATGGGAGGGATTGGCAGCGCGATCTTCGGCCAGCAGGGCACTGACTGCGTCAAGATCGATGGGGGCTTCGGGAATCAGCACCCGGTCGGCAGAGCACAGATAGCCGGTGATCAGTGCCGATTCGCCGCTATGGCGGCCGAACAGTTCAACGAAAAGCAGGCGCTCATGGCTGCCTGCCGGGGTGCGCAGGCGGGTGATCAGCTCCACCGAGCGGCTGACACAGGTGGAAAAGCCGACGCAGTAATCGGTGCCGAAAACGTCATTGTCCATGGTCTTGGGGATGCAGATGACCGGCACGCCCTCCCTGTGCAGGCGCGCGGCATAAGACAGCGTGTCATCGCCGCCAATGGCAATGAGGACATCCAGCTTCAGCGCTTCCAGCACCGCCAGCACATGGGCGGTGGCGTCCACGGTGCCGCCAGGCTTGCCAGGATCGAAGCGCCCGGCCAGAAAGTCCGGCATTTCATCCGCCCTGACGCGTGCCGGATTGGTGCGCGAGGAATGCAGGATGGTGCCGCCAGAGCGGTCAATGCCGCGCACATCCTGCACACCAAGCGGCATCAGCCAGCGGACTGTGCTTTGCGGATCGTCCGGGTTGTAGTTGAGCGGCCCGGCCCAGCCGCGGCGAAAGCCGGTGACGGTGCTGCCTTGCTCCGCCGCGAGCACAACCACCTGTTTGATGACGGCATTGAGTCCCGGAACATCGCCGCCGCCAGTGAGAATGCCGATATGCATGGGCTACCAGCCGCAGGTGCGGCCCTTGTTCTGCTCCTTGAGATAGGCCATCAGCGGCGCGAAGTATTCGACAATGGCCGAGCCGTCGATCTCGCGGGTGCCGGTAAAGGCCTCCAGCGCATCCGGCCAGGGCTTGGACGCACCCATTTGCAGCATTTTGTAGAAGCGCGCGCCCACCTCCTTGTTGCCATAGATGGAACAGCGGTGCAGCGGCCCGGTCCAGCCCGCCTGCTCGCAGGCCGCCTTCTGGAACTGGAATTGCAGGATGAAGGAAAGGAAATAGCGCAGATACGGCGTGTTTCCGGGAATGTGGTATTTCGCTCCCGGGTCGAAGGCATTGGCCGGGCGCACGTCCGGCGGCACGATGCCCTGGTATTTGCGGCGCAGATCCCACCACGCCTTGTTGTAGTCGTCCGGCTTCACCGCGCCCGAAAACACCTCCCAGCGCCATTTGTCCATCAGCAGGCCAAACGGCAGAAAGGCAACCTTGTCCAGCGCCCGCTCCATGAGCAGGCCGACATCCTTGCTCGCATCGGGGATCTGGCTTTCATCGAGCAGGCCGATCTGCTGCAAGTAGCGCGGCGTGATGGAGAGCGCGATAAAGTCGCCAATGGCCTCGTGAAAGCCGTCATTGGCACCCGCCTGATAGAGCACAGGCTGAATCTTGTAGGCGCGCTGATAATAATTGTGGCCCAGTTCGTGGTGGATGGTCTGGAAGTCCTCGGCATTGACCTTGGTGCACATCTTGATGCGCACATCATCGGCGCCGTCAATGTCCCAGGCGGAGGCATGGCAGACCACGGTGCGGTCGCGCGGCTTGGTGATCAGCGAGCGCTCCCAGAAGGTCTTGGGCAAAGGCGGCAGGCCCAGCGACGTGTAAAAGCCCTCGCCGGTCTTGACCATCTTGATGGGCGTATAGTGGGCCTGTTTCAGCAGGTCCGTCAGGTCATAGTCGATGCTGGCGCCTTCCGGCTTGACGTATTCATAGATATTGCCCCAGGACTGGGCCCACATATTGCCCAGAAGATCGGCGCGAATTGGCCCGGTGGCGGGCTGCACCGCATCGCCATAATGCGCGTTCAGCTTGGCGCGCACATAACAGTGCAACTGGTCATACAGCGGCTCCACCTGCGTCCACAGGTGCTCCACCGTCTTTTTCATCTCCTCGGGCGGCATGTCATAGCCCGACAGCCACAGCTCGCCAACGTCCCGAAAGCCCAGTTCGCGCGCGCCCGCATTGGCGATCTCGACCATGCGGGCATATTTTTCCTTCATGTCGGGCGCCGAGGCCAGGCGCCATTTTTCCCAGATTTCCTTCAGCCGCCTGGGATCGCGCTCGGTGCCCATCATCACCTCGAGATCATCCAGCGCAACCTTTTTGCCATCCAGGTCGATCTTGGCGGAGGAATAGGCGCTGTCCAGCCAGGTGGTGATGTCGGAAAGCTCCTTGGCCGCGCCCGGCGTCGAGGGCGCCGGCAGGGTCAGGCCCAGCTTGATCAGCTTCATCTTGCGCGCCAGATCGCCGGTCAGCGGCAGATCCTTGAAGCGCTTGGTCCCGTTGGCGTATTTGACGCCCAGCTCGGTCGCCTCGGCGCCGGCGCGCGCCGCCAGCCAGTTGGTGTCATGGGTGATGAAATTGGCCTGCACCCAGAAGGCGTGGGAAGCATATTCGTTCATGTCCTTGAAGTCGGCCTCGGCCTTGTCGATGAAGGCAGCGGCATCGGCAATCGTGGGCTCTTTGGCTTGCGAATCCTTGGCGGGCCCCGCTTCACCGGCTTTCGCCGCCTGGTTAGCAGAAATGGCCGGCTGGCTGACACAGGCACTGAGCAACCCCAGGGCTGTCGCCCCCATCAGAAAATTTTTCATGCATTTCTCCCCAAATCACGCACGCGCAAGTGTAGTCCGCCAAAAGTCCGCGTCAATGCGCCAGGCCTGCCTGCTGGAGCCGGTGCAAACCCCAATGCCGGTTTGACATGTCCGGCATATTGCCGTACAAAAACCTCAGGAGACTGATGCCATGGTGCCCTTTTCAGACAAGACGGCGGCTCTGGCCGAACCCAAGACGGCGCGCATGGAACAGCGCACCAAACCCCATGTCAAAGCGGAGATTCAACGCGCGGCGGCACTGCTGGGCGTGGACGAAACCGCTTTTGTCACCAGCGCGGCCTATGAGCGGGCACGGGCCATCATCCAGGATCACCAGGTGACGGTCTTGACGCCAGAGGATCATGGCGCCTTTCTGGCCGCTCTTGAGGCGCCGCCATCGCCGTCACCGGATTTGCTGAAGGCCGTGCGCCAGCACCGGAAGATGGTTCGCAAGGGTGCCTGAAACCAGGACCGGGCTTCTCGTAGAGATTGAGCCCTTTGACCCGGCA
>JALWUB010000349.1 GCA_026993275.1 Robiginitomaculum sp.
AGCACTATCCGCGCCTGGCCAGCAGGGTGCAGGCCTATGTCCGCGTCGGCGGCCGCCGCTGGAACTTGCGCCTTGATAATGGCACGGACCTGATGCTGCCTGCCCGGGCGCCCGAAACCGTGCTGGCGCTTGTCGAACGGGACGCAAAGGCCATGGCGGTGCTCGATCGGCCAGGGCAGTCTGTGGATGCGCGCCTGCCGGGGCGGCTTTATGTGCGCGCCAGGGCCGGGGCCGGCAGTCTGTTGGCCAAGGCGCCCGCACGGGCTTCGGGGAGTTTGTCGTGAGTCTGGGCCAGCAGGGCAGAGCGCTTAAATCCAGCCCGGCGCAACGCCCGGGTGTGGTTGGCGTGCTGGATATTGGCGTGTCCAAGGTCGCCTGTTTCATCGCCCGCGCTGAACACACGCCGCAACGTTCCATCCGGGTTGACGGCGTCGGCCATCAGTCATCGCACGGTGTGCATGCCAGCGGTATTGTTGACCTGGATGCGGCAGAAGGCGCCGTGCGCCAGGCGATCGAGCAGGCAGAGCGCATGGCCGGAACTGCCATCACGTCGGTCACGCTCAATTATTGCGGGCCGTCACTGCGCTCCAACCGGGTGCGCGGGGTGATTGCCATCAATGGCCGCGAAATCACCGAGCGCGATGTCAGGCGGGTCCTGAAGACGGCTCTGGGTGCGTGGAATGACGAATCGCGCAGCATCATTCACGCGGTGCCGCAGCGTTATGGCGTTGACAGCAACAGTGATGTGCGCGACCCGCGCGGCATGTTCGCCACCCGCCTGGGGGTGGAGCTGTGCGTGGTCAGCGCAGAGCGGGCGCCCTTGCGCAATCTGGCTCTGGTGGTTGACCGCTGCCGGCTGGACCTGCGCTCCATTGTCGCCACCCCCTATGCCGCGGGCATGGCGGCGCTGGTCGATGACGAAATGCACCTGGGCGCGACCGTCATCGACATGGGCGCCGGGGCGACCTCGTTTGCGGTGTTCAGCGATGGTGCCCTGATGCATGTGGGCATGGTGCCATTGGGCGGGCAGAGCATCACCAACGACATCGCCCGCGGCCTCAATACGCCGCTGGCGGCGGCGGAACGCATCAAGACCATGTATGGCAATGTCTTTGAAGGCCCGGACGATGACGTTGACATGATTGACTGCCCGGGCATGTGTGATGATCCGGGGCTGCGCACCGATCAGGCGCCACGTGCCCTTCTGACCCGTGTCATCCGCCCCCGGCTGGAGGAAATCTTTGAAATGGTGCGTGACCAGCTTGAACAAAGCGGTGTCTACCGCGATGCGGGCGAGCGTGTCGTTCTGGTTGGCGGGGCCAGCCAGATTGACGGGGTCAGCGAGTTGGTGGGCCGGATCTTGAACAAACAGGTGCGTCTCGGCCGCCCGATGCGCCTTTCCGGCCTGGGGGATGCGGTCAATGGCGCCGGATTTGCGGCCATTGCCGGCACGCTGCACCATGTGATTGCCGGACCCCGCGAAGCCATATTCGGCCCGCCGCGCCTGCCCGGCACCGGGCGCAACGCGTCCCGCCAGGGCGCGCACCATCCGGTTGCGCAATTGTGGAACTGGCTGAGGGAAAATTTTTAAGGGTCCAGACTCATTCGATTTTGATTTTCCCATTGAGAAAAAGCCTTCAAAACACAAGAAACGCGGATTATCTGTATGAAAAGCCGTCCCCCCGGCCCTCGCTTTCGCAAGGGCAGGCTGGCCGGGGCCCATTTTGATGCCTCAAGATGGATTGCGGCCTGCGCCGCAATGACGGTGGTTGTTAAAAAATATTATAAAAAACAATATGTTATGAGAGGAGCGGCATTCTTGAATGGGTTTTACCCCAGAGCCCGCCACGCTTGATTGCGTTCAGGGCCTGATCCTACATCTTTTCCCAATAGCCGTCGGCATTTTTGCACAAGACGATTGTTTCGGGCTTTTCCGTGCTGTCCGGGTCCACAGGAGTGGTAGTCACCGTATTGCACTCCCGGCCGCTGCTGTCGGTGAACCTTTGCGCCCGTCTTACCGTGCCCGAATGACCGCTGTCCTGATTTGACCAGGTTTGCGGCTGGCCGGTCTGCACGGCGCGCACAGCGGCTTCGTCCTGATAATAGCGGTCACAGGAGGTCAGCTTGCCGGCTATGGCCTGTCCGGCATAAGCGCCGCCCACGGCGCCCAGAATTGTCCCGGTTTCGTGGTGGTCGCCGCCATCAATGCTGCGGCCGATCAGCCCGCCAATCGCGGCGCCGCCCACGGCGCCCAGAATTTTCTTGTTTTTCCGGCTCTTGTGATTGGCGCATTTGTGCTGGCGTTCAACGCCTCTTTGCTGTGCCATGGCCGGGCTGGCAGCCATGCCAAGGCCGGCAAGAACCAGGGGCGCAATCAGAACAAGACGGATCTGTTTGACATGAAAAGGGCTGGTCATGGGTCTTCCTCCTCACACAGGCGATTCTTGTCAAAAGCCGTTTAACAAGTGTTAAACACTGCAAGAGCAGCACGCCTGGCTGACGGGAAGTTTAGCAGATTCCGGCTGCCATAGCGAGCATGGGGTCAAGCGGGGTGAGATCACAAGCGCCAAACCCGCGCCCGGGCAGATCCGCCGGGGGATTCAAGCGCGCGATCTTTCAGCCATGCTTAACCGGGCGTTAAAGGTCGCGGCAGCACACTTGGCCGGACAAATTACCATAGCCCAGGGGCGCGCCGCCATGGCCATATCACTGACCGCACCAAAAACGCTTGAACTGAAACCGCGCATCATTGTGTTTGGCGTTGGCGGTGCCGGCGGCAATGCCGTCAACAACATGATCGAGGCCGATCTGCAGGGCGTCGAGTTCGTCGTCGCCAATACCGACGCCCAGGCGCTGCATTTCTCCAAGGCCGAGTGCACCATCCAGATGGGCCCCTCGATCACCGGCGGGCTCGGGGCGGGGGCGGATCCGCAAAAGGGCGCGCAGTCCGCAGAGGATTCGCTCGACGAGATCATTGACCAGCTCGAAGATGCGCACATGGCGTTCATCACCGCGGGCATGGGCGGCGGCACCGGCACCGGGGCTGCGCCGGTGATTGCCCGCGCCGCCCGCGAGCGGGGCATTTTGACGGTCGGCGTGGTCACCAAGCCGTTTCGCTTTGAAGGCGACCGGCGCATGCGCATTGCCGAGGAAGGCATTGCCTTGCTGCAGGATGCCGTGGATACCCTGATCGTCATTCCCAACCAGAACCTGTTTCGCGTCACCAATGAAAAGACCACCGTCACCGATGCGTTTTCCATGGCCGACGAGGTGCTGCATTCGGGTGTGCGCGGGCTGACCAGCCTGATGGTCAATCCCGGGCTGATCAATCTCGACTTTGCCGATGTGCGCACGGTGATGAACGAAATGGGCAAGGCACTGATGGGCACGGGCGAAGCAAGCGGCGAGGAGCGCGCCAAGATGGCAGCGCGCGCGGCAATCGCCAATCCGCTGCTTGATGATGTCGCCATACGCGGGGCTCGCGGTGTGCTGATCAACATTGTCGGCGGCAAGGATCTGACGCTTTACGAAATCGATGAGGCGGCAGAACTGATCCGCAACGAGGTCGATGAAGGCGCCAACATCATTGTTGGCTCCACCCTGGACACCAGTCTCGATGGCGTGGTGCGCGTCTCCGTCGTCGCCACCGGCATTGACACGGCGCAAGAGAGCACAACGGCCCGGGACACCAAACCGGCCAGCCCTGAGGTGACGGCCAAAATCCCGCCCTTGATTCACACCCGCAAGACAGCCGCAGAGCCTGAGCCCGTGGCCGCGGCTGCGTCTGAAGCGCCGGAGACGCTGGACGCGGCCGAG
>JALWUB010000350.1 GCA_026993275.1 Robiginitomaculum sp.
CTCCAGAGCGTTTTCTATGGCCTTGTAGCCATCGCCCAGTGCCGCCTTGAACGGGCTGATCATGTCGCCAATGACGTATTCGGGCGCGTCGTGCAACAGCGCCGCCAGCCGCCAGCGCGCATCCAGGCCCGGTTTCAGGCGCGCGGCAATGTCTTCGACCAGCAGGCAGTGCTCGGCCACGGAAAAGGCGTGCGCGCCGCGTGTCTGGCCATTCCAGCGCGCCACCCGCGCCAGGCCATGGGCAATGTCGCTGATCTCGATATCGAGCGGCGACGGATCAAGAATGTCCAGCCGCCTGCCGCTGAGCATGAGCTGCCAGGCACGCTTGGGTGCTGTTTTGCCTTTGCCCGCCATGCTGCCTTGCGTCCTCCTGGTGCAAACAGGCCTGCCATGGCCCTGTGCGTTCTTGACTGGGGCCTGAACCCAACTGGCTTACACAATTCTGTTTGACAGGAAAGGGCAAGATGCCAGCAAACGCGACGAAGGACAGGTTTATCCCTATTCGAGGAGCGTTTGCGCCGCAGATTGGGCTTTCCTGTCAAACCCGCCAGGAAACTTTAGAGGGCGCGGCGGATTTTCGCCCTGAAGGCGTCGGAATGGTTTGAACATGCCCCACATGTCCCGCACCATCCCTCCTGTTCAGAACAAAAATCCGCCAGCGCAGAATGGGCAAGCCAGTTGGGTTCAGGCCCTAACCCGTTTATGGTGCGCACCATAGCCAAAAGGAAAGAGCAAAACCATGGCCGTGACACGCCCGCTTGATGAAAACAGCCATCTCATTCTGGTCGATGGTTCGGGATACATCTTTCGCGCCTACCATGCCCTGCCACCGCTGACGCGCAAGTCCGACAAGCTGCCCG
Organism: Robiginitomaculum sp.; assembly: GCA_026993275.1. Lineage (GTDB taxonomy): Bacteria > Pseudomonadota > Alphaproteobacteria > Caulobacterales > Maricaulaceae > Robiginitomaculum_B. The sequence goes on from JALWUB010000350.1 coordinate 861, forward strand.
TGGGCGCGGTGGCGGGCTATTGCAACATGCTGTGGCGGTTGCTCGAGGACATGCGCGACGAGGAGCGGGCAACGCATCTGGCGGTGATCTTCGATGCCTCGGGCAAGACCTTCCGCAACGAGATCTATCCTGCCTACAAGGCCAACCGGCCGCCACCGCCCGAAGACCTGGTGCCGCAGTTTGCGCTGGTGCGCGAGGCCACCCGCGCCTTTGGCCTGCCCTCGATCGAACTGCAAGACTATGAAGCGGACGACCTGATCGCGTCCTATGCCCGCCAGGCACAGGCGCGCGGCGCCAACACCACCATCATTTCCTCCGACAAGGACCTGATGCAATTGGTGAATGACAAGGTCAGCCTGTATGACACCATGAAATCGCGCCGCATTGGCGTGGCCGAAGTGCGCGAAAAGTTTGGCGTCGGTCCGGAACAGGTCGTCGATGTGCAGGCCCTGGCCGGAGATTCCTCCGACAATGTGCCCGGCGTGCCCGGTATTGGCATCAAGACCGCAGCGCAACTGATCAAGGAATATGGCTCGCTGGACAATCTGCTGGCCCATGCGCACGAGATCAAACAGCCCAAGCGGCGGCAAAACCTGATTGACTATGCCGACCAGGCGCGCATCAGCCGCGAACTGGTCACCTTGCGCACCGATGTGCCCTTGCCCGAGCCGGAAGAGCATTTTGGCGTCGAAGAGCCGGAAGCCGAAGCGCTGATTCCGTTTCTGGAAAAGCTGGAATTCACCACTTTCACCCGCCGGGTGCGCCAGCATTTGTGCGGCCCGGATGACGGCCATGAAGAGCCGCAAGAGGCCAGCAGTATCGACCGCTCCGCCTATGCCTGCGTGCAGGATGAGGCGGCCTTGCAGGACTGGGTGGAGCGCGCCCGGGCGGCACGCGTGGTGGCGGTGGATACCGAAACCGACGCGCTGTCCGCGACAGCGGCCAATCTGGTTGGCATCTCCCTGGCCGTGGCACCGGGCGAGGCGTGCTATATCCCGCTGGGCCATGGCGCGGCAGGCGATTTGCTCGACGACGTGCCAAGGCAAATCCCGCTGCAAGACGCGCTGCGCGTGCTCAAGCCGCTGCTGGAAGACGAGGCGGTGCTGAAAATCGGTCAGAACATCAAGTATGACTTGGGCGTGCTGCACCGTTATGGCATTGATGTGCGCCCCTTTGACGACACCATGCTGCTCTCTTACGTGGAGGACAGCGCCAGCCATGGCCACGGCATGGACGAGCTGTCGCAACTGCATCTGGGCCACACGCCGGTGCCGTTCAAAAAGGTCGCGGGCGTTGGCAAGGCGCAAGTCAGTTTTGACCAGATCGCGCTGGAGCCAGCCACCGAATACGCCGCCGAGGACGCCGACGTGACCCTGCGGCTGTGGCAGGTGCTCAAGCCGCGCCTGGATGACACCGCCATGCACAGCGTTTACGAAACCCTGGAGCGGCCCATGCCGCAGGTGCTGAGCACCATGGAACTGGCCGGGATCAAGGTCGATCGCGCCGCGCTGAACCGGCTTTCAGGCGATTTCGCCAAGCGCATGGCGGCCTATGAAGAGCAGGCCTTTGCCGCCGCGGGCCATGCCTTCAACCTGTCATCGCCCAGGCAATTGGGCGAAATTCTCTTTGACGAGCAGGGCCTGCCAGGGGGCAAGAAGACCAGGACCGGGGCCTGGAAAACCGATGCCAAGGTGCTGGAGCAACTGGCCGCCCAGGGCCATGAACTGCCGCGCATCATTCTGGAATGGCGGCAATTGCAAAAGCTCAAATCCACCTATACGGACGCCCTCGCCAAGGCCATCAATCCGGCGACGGGCCGGGTGCACACCTCGTTCATGCTGGCCTCGACCTCGACCGGCAGGCTGTCCTCGTCCGAGCCCAATCTGATGAACATCCCGGTGCGCACCGAAGAGGGCCGCAAGATCCGCTCGGCCTTTGTCGCCGAGCCGGGCTATCTCTTGCTGAGCGCCGATTACTCGCAGATCGAACTGCGCGTGCTGGCGCACATTGCCGACGTGCCGGCGCTGCGCCAGGCCTTTGCCGATGGCCTTGACATTCACGCCATGACCGCCTCGGAGATTTTCGGCGTGCCGCTGGACGAGATGACGCCGGAAGTACGCCGCCGCGCCAAGGCCATCAATTTTGGCATCATTTACGGCATTTCCGCCTTTGGCCTGGCCAATCAGCTTGGCATTGGCCGCGCCGAGGCGGGCGATACCATCAAGGCCTATTTCGAAAAATTCCCCGGCATTGCCGAATACATGGAAGCGGCGCGCACCGAAGCGCGCGAAGCAGGCTATGTCCAGACCCTGTTTGGCCGCCATTGCGTCATTCCCGGCATCACCTCCAAGAACCCGGCGCAGCGCAGCTTTGCCGAACGCCAGGCCATCAATGCGCCGATCCAGGGCTCGGCTGCCGACATCATGCGCCGCGCCATGATCCGCATGCCGCAGGCGCTGGAACAGTCCGGGCTTGATGCGCGCATGTTGCTGCAGGTGCATGACGAACTGGTGTTCGAGGTCGCCGAGACCCAGGCCGATGACCTCGCCGCCCTGGCCAGCCAGGTGATGGAAAATGCCGCCCTGCCCGCGCTTGATTTGCGCGTGCCCCTCATTGTCGATTGCGGCGCCGGCCCCAGCTGGGACGTGGCGCATTAGAGCACTTCCCGAAAAAGCCTGTCCCGGACCCCGATCCGGGATGGGAGCCGGTTTTCGGATAAGACGTGCGGCAAAACAATAGGACAGAGTGCGATTTTTGATTCTATCAAAACGTGAAGTGCTCTAGGGTCAGAACCCATTCAAAGACGCCTGCCGTTCTCATAACATTTTGTTTTTTATATATTATTAAATTATCGTCGTCATTGCGGCGCAGGCCGCAATCCATCTTGATGCATCAAAATGGACCCCGGCCTCCGCCGGGGTGACGGCTTTTCATACAGAGAATCCGCGT
>JALWUB010000351.1 GCA_026993275.1 Robiginitomaculum sp.
CGAACGCGCCATGGACGAGGCCCGCGCCCGCTTTGGCGAATCAGCCGTGCAAAAGGGCCGGGCCCTGACCTGGCCGTCCTGAGGGCGCACCCGGCCTGTCTGGTCCATAGCTGCGCATTGAAATCCAGATGGCGATCCCGGCAGGACTCGAACCTGCAACCGGCCGCTTAGAAGGCGGCTGCTCTATCCAGTTGAGCTACGGGACCGGCAGGTCAATGGGTCCAGGTCTGTCTGCGATCGGCGCGGAAATTGTCGGCATAGCTCTTGGAAATGCGCTTGCGCGGCGGCGTCGGCAGCACCTCATACTCCAGGCCATGGGCGCGGGCATAGCGCTCGGCCTCGGCGCAGGTCTTGAACCGCAAGGTCACTTCGCCGCTCACGTCGGACGTGCTGGTCCAGCCCATCAGCGGATCGGGACAGCGCGGGCCTTGCGGCTCGAACTGCAACAGCCAGTGACGGGTGTTGGCACGGCCGGATTGCATGGCATTCTTGGCCGGTTGAAAGATCAGGGCGGTCATCTCCGGTCCTCCTCTGTGCCTGCCCGCGCTGTGGCGGTCTTGGTGGTCGGGGAGACTGGATTCGAACCAGCGACCCTCTGCTCCCAAAGCAGATGCGCTACCAGGCTGCGCCACTCCCCGCCCGAAGCGGTTATTCGCCTGTTCTCTTAGGGGCCCCGTCTGGTGCGGGCAAGCCCTGTTGTGCGGGCAATGCATTGCCGAACAGCCTGTGATGCACCACGTCGCCGCGCTCTATGCCAAGCTTGCGCGCCCGCCCGCCGCCAATTTCCAGCACTGCCAGCACCGGCACGCCGGAAGGGATATGGCGCAGGGATTTTGGCCGTGCATTGCGGGCGATGGCGGCGATATGCCCATCGGCGCCAATGAACAGCATGTCCAGAGGAATCAGCGTGTTCTTCATCCAGAAGCTGACCTTTTGCGGAGTCTTGAAATCGAACAGCATGCCCGCATCGTCCGCCAGCCCGGTGCGATACATCAGGCCGCGGGCGCGCTCTTCATCATTATCGGCAATCTCGACCTGCAAATCCACCGGCCCGTTATGCGTATCAATACGCAAGGGCTCCGCCGGGCCAAAATCCACCGGGGCGGGGGCTGGGTCCTCTGCCGCCAGGGCGGGCAGGGCCATCAGGGCAAGAAGGGCGAGGAGAAGCGTTTTCATGGCAGCGGTGTAACGCGGCAGGGCTGAATGATCAATGAATGGCCGCACTATGAAACGGCACGCCGCCGCCCCGCGCCCGGGGCCGGGCGGGCATTTTCATTGGCGTTTTCATCAAACAGGGCGGCCAGTTGTTCGGTGATGGCGCCGCCAAGCTGTTCGGCATCGGTGAGGGTGACGGCGCGCGAATACCAGCGGGTGACATCATGGCCAATGCCAATGGCGATCAGCTGCACATCGGAATAGGTTTCGATCTCGCCGATCACCTGGCGCAAATGCGCCTCCAGATAGCCGCCGGGATTGTGCGACTGGGTGGTGTCGTCCACCGGCGCACCGTCGGAAATGACCATCAGTATGCGCCGCGCCTCGGGCCGCGCCTGCAGGCGCTGGTGCGCCCAAAGGAGCGCCTCGCCGTCGATATTCTCCTTCAGCAGCCCTTCGCGCATCATCAGGCCAAGATTGTTCTTGGCCCGGCGCATGGGCACGTCGGCGGCCTTGTAGATGATATGGCGCAGGTCATTGAGGCGGCCAGGGTTGAGCGGCTTGCCGGCGGCAATCCAGTCTTCCTTCGACTGGCCGCCCTTCCAGGCGCGGGTGGTGAAGCCAAGGATCTCGACCTTGACGCCGCAGCGCTCCAGCGTGCGCGCCAGAATGTCGGCGGTGAGCGCCGCAATCATGATCGGCCGTCCGCGCATGGAGCCGGAATTGTCCAGCAGCAGCGTCACCACGGTGTCGCGAAAGCCGGTTTCGGTTTCCTGCTTGAACGAGAGCGCCGCCAGCGGGTCGACAATCACCCGGGTCAGCCGCGCCGGGTCCAGCACGCCTTCTTCCAGATCAAACACCCAGGCGCGCTGCTGCTGCGCCAGCAAATGGCGCTGCAGCTTGTTGGCCAGACGGGCCACGGCGCCGCGCAGCTTGTCCAGTTGCCGGTCAAGATAACCGCGCAAGCGCTCCAGTTCCTGCGGCGGGCACAGCTCGTCAGCACGCACGATCTCGTCATGCTTGTCGGTGAAGACATGATAGCGCGCCCCCTCGCCGCCGCCGGGCTGGTAATTGGGGCGCACCGGCAAATCCTCGCCAGAGCCCTCCTGGGCGTCGCCGATATCGCCGGACTCATCGAGCATGGCCGCCTGCTGCTCCGATTCGTCCGCATCGCCGCTGTCCGAAGAGCCATCAGGGGCACTGTCCTCCTCCTGGGAATCGTTCTGGCTGTCCTGGGCATTGGGATTGCCCTGCTCGCTGTCGCTGTCCTCCTGGTCCTCCTGCTGTTCGGGCATGTCCTGGCCATCGCCCAGATCAAGATCATCCAGCAGCGCCCTGGCCAGGGCGGCAAAGGCGCGCTGGTCGTCCAGGCTTTCGCGCAAGGCCTCCAGCGCCGGGCCGCCCTTGCTCTCGATCTGCTCGCGCCAGTGGGCCAGCAGGCCGCTGGCTTCCCTGGGCGCCGGCACACCGGTGATGTGTTCACGGGCGATCAGCGCCACCGCATCGGCCAGCGGCGCCGCCTCCTGCTCGACCGGGCCTGCAAAGCCGCGCCGGGCGCAGCGCTCGGCCAGGGCAGCCTGCATGTTTTCGCCAGCGCCCTTGAGCGCCACCGCGCCCAGGGCCTCGCAGCGCACCTGCTCCAGGGCCTCGAACACCTCGCGCGCCAGGGGGCTGGACGGGCGCACGCGCGCATGGGTGGCGGGGTCATGATGGGCCAGGCGCAGGGCCAGGGCATCGGCCTTGCCGCGCAAGGCGCGCAGGGCCTCGCCCTTCAGCGCCGCGGGCGGTGCCGGCAGGGTGATGGTGCGATCCTTGATGGCGGCGCTGTCGCCGCCAAAGCGCAGCTCCAGCTTGCGCTTGCCCGACAGCGCCTTGGTGGCCACGCCCAAAGCGCGCCTGAATGCCTGTCCCCGGGTTTCGCGCTCGCTCATGAAGCCGCTCAGGCGACCTGCACCCGGGCCGCCGATTCGGGCAGGTCCTCGGCAAAGGCGCGCTGGTAGAACTCGGAAATCACCGGCCGTTCCAGCTCGTCGCACTTGTTCAGGAAGGTCATGCGGAAGGCCTCGGCGGTATCGCCTTCAAAAATCTGCGTATTCTCCGCCCAGGTCAGCACCGTGCGCGGGCTCATGACGGTGGAAATGTCGCCATTCATGAAGGCATTGCGGGTCATGTCGGCAACGCGCACCATGGCCTTGATCAGCGCCCGGCCCTCAGGGTTCTGCATTTGCGGCATTTTCGCCAGCACGATCGCCTCTTCGGCGTCATGGTCAAGATAGTTCAGCGTCGCCACGATCGACCAGCGGTCCATCTGCCCCTGATTGAGCTGCTGGGTGCCGTGATAGAGGCCGGTGGCATCGCCCAGGCCCACCGTATTGGTGGTGGCGAACATGCGAAACCAGGGATGCGCCCGAATCACCGCATTGCGGTCCAGCAGGGTCAGCTTGCCCGAGGCCTCGAGAATGCGCTGAATGACGAACATCACGTCCGGACGCCCGGCATCGTATTCGTCAAACACCAGTGCCACCGGGCGCTGCAAGGCCCAGGGCAGCAGGCCTTCGCGGAACTCGGTCACCTGCTGGCCTTCCTTCAGCACGATGGCATCCTTGCCGATCAGGTCGATGCGGCTGACATGGCTGTCCAGATTGA
>JALWUB010000352.1 GCA_026993275.1 Robiginitomaculum sp.
GCCTGGTGTTCGAGGCCGACACCAGTTTTGACCAGGCCAGCCATGTCAACGCCCTTCTGCACAGCCCGGACGTGGCCCGGGACCTGTCTGGCGGCGATGAGGGCAATGATGAGGGTTGAAGGGCGCTAATGGCCCGGTCCCGCAAGACAGGCCAGGCGATCACCGGCTGGCTGGTGCTCGACAAGCCGCTGGGGATGAGTTCGAACCAGGCGCTGGGCAAGGCGCGCTGGCTGCTGAACGCCAAAAAGGCCGGCCATGCGGGCACGCTGGACCCGCTGGCGAGCGGGGTGTTGCCCATCGCCTTTGGCGAGGCCACCAAGACCATCGCCTTCATGATGGATGCGCAAAAAGGCTATCGCTTCACCATTCGCTGGGGCGTCAGCACCAGCACGCTGGATGCGGAAGGCGATGTGCTGGCACGTTCGGCCGTGCGCCCGGACCGGGCCGCGATCGAAGCGGTCTTGCCGCGCTTTGTTGGCGAGATCGAACAGGTTCCGCCTGCCTTTTCCGCACTCAAGGTGGACGGCAAGCGCGCCTATGCGCTGGCCCGCGCCGGGCAAGAGGTGGCGCTCAAGGCCCGCCGCGTGCGCATTGATGCGCTGCGCCTGCTGGAGCGGCCCGATGCGGATCACGCCAGGTTTGCGGTGGAATGCGGCAAGGGCACCTATGTGCGCGCCCTGGCCCGGGACCTGGCCCGGGCGCTGGGCGCCGAGGGCCATGTCAGCGCCTTGCGGCGCACCCGCGTCGGCCCGTTCGGCGAAAAGCAGGCAATAGGCCTTGGCGCGCTGGAGGAAATGGTGCATAAGGCCCGCGCCTTGGAGGTGCTGATGCCTCTGGCGGCGGTGCTGGACGACATCCCGGCACTGGCGGTCAGTGATGCGAACGCACAACGCATAAGGCACGGACAGGCGATCGCCCTGACCCCGCAACAGGCCCAGGCCCTTGCGACGCAAACCCTTCCGGACATGCCGGCAGCGTCTGCAGAATGCATGGTCTATGTGTGTTGCGGCAATCAGCCGGTCGCCATTTGCAAGCAAGAGGGCGCGCGCCTCAAGACCGTGCGCGTCTTCAATGATGAAAACGGAGTCAGTTGACGATGTCGATTACCACGGAACGCAAGGCCGAGCTGATCAGGAAATTTGCCCGGACCAAGGATGATACGGGCTCGCCCGAAGTGCAGGTTGCGGTGCTCTCCGAGCGCATTGCCAATCTCACCGAACACTTCAAGACCCACAAGAAGGACAACCACTCCCGCAGGGGATTGCTGAAAATGGTTTCCCAGCGCCGCCGCCTTCTTGACTATCTCAAGCGCGTCGAAGAGCCGCGCTACAAGGCGCTGATCAAGGAGCTGGGCCTGCGCCGCTAAGGGCGCTGGCCGGACAGTTCATGCACGGGCCATGCGCATGGGGCGCATGACCGACAAGGAAAATACACATGTTTGATATCCATACCGAAACCATCGAGTGGGAGGGCCGGACCCTGACGCTCGAAACCGGGCGTATTGCCCGCCAGGCGCAAGGCTCGGTCCTTGCCACATACGGCGAAACCACAGTGCTGGCCGCCGTCACCTATGCGAAGGAACCCAAGGAAGGCGTCGATTTTTTTCCGCTGACCGTCAATTACGTCGAAAAATACTATGCCGCCGGGCGCATTCCGGGCGGCTTTTTCAAGCGCGAGGGACGCCCGACCGAAAAGGACACCCTGACATCGCGCCTGATCGACCGGCCGATCCGGCCGCTGTTCGCCAAGGGCTTCAAGAATGAAGTGCTGGTGGTGCTGACCGTGCTCAGCCACGATCAGGAAAACGATCCCGACGTGGTCGCCATGATTGGCGCCTCGGCGGCGCTGGCCCTGTCCGGCGTGCCGTTCAACGGCCCCATTGCCGGGGCCCGCGTTGGCCTCATCGATGACGAATATGTCATCAACCCGACCTGCGAAGAAATGATGGAAACCGAGCTCGACCTGATGGTCGCCGGCACCAAGGATGCGGTGATGATGGTCGAATCGGAAGCCAAGGAGCTTTCCGAGGATGATATGCTGGGCGCTGTCATGGCCGGTCACGAGGCCATGCAGCCGGTCATTGAAATGATCGAAAAGCTGGCCAAGAAGGCCGCCAAGCCGCGGCTCGAATTCACTGCGCCGGATTACTCCAAGGAAAAGGCCGCGGTGAAGAAACTGATCGGCACGGCCCTGGCCAAGGCCTACAAGATCACCGACAAGCTGGAACGCCAGGAGGCGGTGCGCGCGGCCAAGGACAAGGCCTTTGCCGAACTCGGCCAGAGCGAGGAGCGCCCGGACGGCATTCCCGCCGATGTTCTGAACACGGTGCTCAAATCGCTCGAAGCCGACGTGGTGCGCGGCAATATCCTCAAGACCGGCAAGCGCATTGACGGCCGCAAGCTCGACCAGGTGCGCCCGATCGTGGCGCAAACCAGCGTGCTGCCCCGCACCCATGGCTCGGCGCTTTTCACCCGCGGCGAAACCCAGGCGCTGGTGATCACCACGCTGGGCACCGGCGAGGACGAGCAGTTTGTCGATGCCCTGACCGGCACCACCAAGGAACATTTCATGCTGCACTACAACTTCCCGCCCTATTCGGTCGGCGAAGCGCGGCGCATGGGCCCTCCGGGACGGCGCGAAATTGGCCACGGCAAGCTCGCCTGGCGGGCGCTGCACGCGGTCATGCCGTCCAAGGAGGAGTTCCCCTACACGGTGCGGCTGGTGTCCGAAATCACCGAATCCAACGGTTCATCCTCCATGGCCACGGTCTGTGGCGGCTCGCTGTCGCTGATGGATGCGGGCGTGCCGATCAGCCGCCCGGTCTCGGGCATTGCCATGGGCCTGATCAAGGAAAAGGACGGTATTGCCGTGCTCTCAGACATTCTTGGCGATGAAGACCATCTGGGCGATATGGACTTCAAGGTGGCCGGCACCGAAAACGGCGTCACCTCCTTGCAGATGGACATCAAGATCGCCGGCATCACCGAAGAGATCATGCAGACCGCGCTGGACCAGGCCAAGGCCGGGCGCATGCATATCCTGGGCGAGATGAACAAGGCGTTGTCCGCCTCGCGTGCCGAGGTTGGCGAGTTCGCCCCGCGCATCGAGACCATCACCATCGCCAAGGACAAGATCCGTGACGTGATCGGCTCCGGCGGCAAGGTGATTCGCGAAATCGTCGAGGAAACCGGCGCCAAGATCGACATCAATGACGATGGCGTCATCAAGGTGGCCTCTTCGGATGCCAAGTCCATCGAGGCGGCGCTGAACTGGATCAAGAGCATTGCCGCCGAGCCGGAAGTTGGCGCGATTTACGACGGCACCGTGGTCAAGACCATGGACTTTGGCGCCTTTGTCAATTTCTTCGGCCCCAAGGATGGCCTGGTGCATATCAGCCAGCTGGCGCCGCACCGGGTCGCCAACACCACCGACGTGGTCAAGGAAGGCGACACGGTCAAGGTCAAGGTGCTGGGTTTTGATGACCGCGGCAAGGTGCGCCTGTCGATGAAGGTCGTTGACCAGGAAACCGGCGAGGAGATCACCCAAGAGGGCAAGGACTGACCCTTTGGCCTTTCGCCGATGACAACGCCCCCGGGTTCGCGCCCGGGGGTTTTGTCTGTGCGATGCTCTACGCCCCGCTCCAGTGGCGCACCAGAGAGGCCATGTCCGGCCGTGGCCGTTCGCGCACCTGGCCGTCGGCCCGGCCCAGATGGATGAACCCGGCAATGCGCTCGCCGGGCTCCAGGCCAAGGGCGCGGGCAATGCCCTCGTCCTCTGCCATCCACCCGGTCAGCCAGTTT
>JALWUB010000353.1 GCA_026993275.1 Robiginitomaculum sp.
CGCGCCGATGAAATGGCCCAGGTGATCGATATGTCCAAGGAGTTTGGCTATCATGTGGGCGCGTTCCACCACGCGGTCGAGGCCTACAAGATTGCCGATCTGCTGCGCGACAACAATATTTGCGCGGCCATGTGGGCCGACTGGGGCGGCTTCAAGATGGAAGCCTATGATTCAATTCGTGAAAACATTGCCCTGGTCCACCATGCCGGGGCCTGCGCCATTGTCCATTCGGACAGCGAAGTGGGCATTCAGCGGCTCAACCAGGAAGCCGCCAAGGCGCTCGCCGACGGCAACCGCATCGGCCTGAACATTTCCGAGGGCGAGGCCTGGACATGGCTTTCCTCCAACCCGGCCCGATTGCTGGGCATTGCGGACCAGACCGGGGCGCTGAAACCCGGCCTTGATGCCGATGTGGTGGTCTGGTCCGGCGATCCGTTCAGTGTCTATAGCCGCGCCGACAAGGTCTATATCGACGGCGCCCTGGCCTTTGACCGCTTTGACAAGTCCCGCCAGGCGGTTTCGGATTTCGAGCTGGGGCAGCCCGGCGCCGGTGAAGGAGATTACCAATGAGCCCGCTGCGCACCGCTTTCGCCGCCCTCGCCGCCCTTGCCCTGACGGGCGCTGGCGCAGCCGCGGCGCAAACCATTGCCATCACCGGCGGCAAGGTCGTCACCAATACCCCCAGGGGGCAGATCGAGAATGGCGTGGTCATCATCAAGGACGGCAAAATTGCCGCCGTTGGCGATGCCGCGACCGCGATCCCGGATGGCGCAAAACGCATCGACGCCAGCGGCAAATGGGTCACGCCGGGCCTGTTTGCGCCGTTTTCGCGCGTTGGCCTGGTCGAGGTGCAGCTTGAGGACAGCACCAATGACGTGCGCGCCAGCAAGGCGAAAATGTCGGCCGCGCTGAATGCCGCCGATGGCTTCAACCCCAAGGCCGAAGCCATTGCCATCACCAAGATCGAGGGCATGACCCGCATTGCCGTGGGCCCGGACGCCGGAGCCACCATTTTCGCAGGCAGCGGCTTTGTCGCCGACACCTCTGGCGGGTTTGATTCCATCACCAAAGACAAGGCCTTCCTGTTTGCGCAAATGGGCGAGCGCGGCGCCGATCTGGCCGGCGGCTCGCGCCCGGCGGCCTGGGCCTATCTGCGCCGGGCGCTGGACGAGGCGCGCAGTTACCGCCCCGGGCGCGTGCGCGATGCCCAGACCCTGCTGAGCGATGCTGATGCCGCGGCGCTGAAGCCGGTGGCCGAGGGGCGCATGCTGTTTCTGGTGCATGTGGAGCGGGCCTCCGACCTGATGAATCTGGTGCGCCTGCATGAGCAACAGCCGCAATTGCGCCTGGTGGCGGTGGGCGCATCGGAAGGCTGGATGGTCGCCGATGCGCTGAAGCGCGCGGGCATTCCCGCCATCATCGAGCCGCAGGACAATCTGCCCGCCAGCTTCGAGACCCTTGGCGCCACCATGGAAAACGCTGCCCGCCTCCACAAGGCCGGGGTGACCATCGCCATTGCCCAGATCAATGAAGGCTTCAATGCGCGCCTGGCGCCGCAACAGGCGGGCGACGCGGTGCCTTACGGCCTGCCCTGGGACGCGGCATTTGCGGCCATCACCCTGACCCCGGCGCAAATCTTTGGCCTGGATGACCGGCTGGGTGCGCTCAAGAAAGGCATGATTGCCGATGTGGTGGTGTGGAGCGGTGATCCGCTGGAGTTGAAAACCGGCGCCGAGCATGTGTTCATCAATGGCCGGGAGCAAAGCCTGGTGTCGCGCCAGACCCGCCTGCGCGACCGCTACAGGGATTTGCGCAATCCCAAGGCAAAACCCTTTGCCTATCGCTGACGCGGGCGGCGCCTGCCGCCTGCTGCCCCCTGCCCTGCCATTGACTTGCGCAGGCATGGCCCTATGGTTCGCACGCAAAGCGCCGCCATCTGGGCGGCGCGCGTGATATGACAACTGGCGCCGATGAAATTTGAAGACCTGGGGCTGGGCCCCAAAACCCTGAAGGCGGTTGAAGAATCCGGCTATAGCGAACCCACCCCCATTCAGGCCGGAGCCATTCCGCCCGTGTTTGCCGGGCGGGACGTGCTTGGCATTGCCCAGACCGGCACCGGCAAGACCGCCTCCTTCACCCTGCCCATGATCGATATTTTAAGCCGCGGGCGGGCCAAGGCGCGCATGCCGCGCTCGCTGATCCTCGAGCCGACCCGCGAACTGGCGGCGCAGGTGGCCGAGAATTTTGAAAACTATGGCAAGTATCACAAGCTCTCCATGGCCCTGCTGATCGGCGGCGTCGCCTTTGGCGAACAGAACAGAAAGCTCTCCAAGGGGGTCGATGTGCTGATCGCCACGCCGGGGCGGCTGCTGGACCATGTGGAGCGCGGCAACCTTTTGATGAATGGCGTGCAAATGCTGGTGGTGGACGAAGCCGACCGCATGCTGGACATGGGCTTCATTCCGGACATCGAACGCATTTTCAAGATGACGCCCTTCACCCGCCAGACGCTGTTCTTCTCGGCCACCATGCCGGCCGAGATCCAGCGCATTGTTGACACCTTCCTGCACAATCCGGTGCGGGTCGAGGTGGCCCGGCCCACCTCCACGGCGGAGACTGTCGAACAGTTCGTGCTCAAGCTGGAGCGCAGCGATGCCCGCCACAAGCATGAGGCCCTGCGCCGCCTGATCGATCAGGAACAGGTCCGCAATGCCATTATCTTTTGCAATCGCAAGCGCGATGTGGACCGCCTTGCGGCGTTTCTCATCAAGGCCAGATACAATGCCGCGCCGATTCATGGCGATCTGCCGCAAAGCGTGCGCACCCGCACCCTGGAACGGTTCCGCAATGGCGAGCTGAGCCTGCTGATCGCCAGCGATGTGGCCGCGCGCGGGCTCGACATTCCCAAGGTCAGCCATGTGTTCAACTATGACGTGCCGATTCACCCCGAGGACTATATCCACCGGATTGGCCGCACCGGCCGCGCCGGGCAAAAGGGCCGCGCCCTGACCCTCGCCACGCCGCTGGACGACAAGGCCCTGCAGGCGGTGCAGGCCCTGATCGGGCGGCAATTGCCCCTGGTGGGCCGCAGCGGGCAGACGCAGACCGAAAGCCTGCCTGCGCAGGAGAAAACCCCGGAGGCTGCGCCTGAAAAAGCCGCCTCCAGGCCCCGCCGGACCCGGCGCAAACGCCGCTCCAAAAGCGCAGCGAAGAGCGCACCGGAAGCTGCCCCTGCGCAACATGCACAACACAAGAAGCCGGAGCACAAGGTCAGGCCGCCGGCAGAAACCCGCGCGCCGCAAGCCGGATTTGGCAGCGCCATCCCGGATTTCTTCAAGCGCGAGCCATGAATCCGGCAGTCCCTGAAAATATCCAAAATCGCAATTAATTGACGGCGTCTTTACCCTCTGTTCGGGATTTGCGCTCTATGGTCCTGCGCACAGATGTATTTCACCCACAGCTTGGGGACAAAGGGACAAGGGTATGGCCGCCGCGAAAACGAAGACTGCGAAGAAGGAGCCAAACGAGATTTTGGCGTTGATCGAGGAGTGCGGGCTCAATGCCACGCCTGAAAACTATCAACTGTTCCATGCCTATGTGTTTGACCAGAAACCGGCGCTGACCAAAGAACTGGGCACGCTCCTCAAGACCAAGGCCGTCGATCAGGATGCCTGCTCGCGCCTGCATGCCAAATATTTTGGCGATACGGAACTTGCCAACAAGACCCTTGAGGCAGGCGGCAAGATCAGCGCCGAAATGGAAGCCATCCTGCGCATGCT
>JALWUB010000354.1 GCA_026993275.1 Robiginitomaculum sp.
GCTGATCCGCCATGGATCTGACCATGTCCTGGGTGATCAGGCCCGCCGCCGACAGGCCGAGCACGCAATCGGCGCCCGCCATGGCCTCTTCCAGCGTGCGCTTGTCCGTGTCCACCGCATGCTGGCGCTTCCACTGGTCGAGATCATCCCGGCCCTTGTGCACCACCCCCTGGCGGTCCACCACCAGGGCGTTTTCATCGCGCACCCCCAGGCTCTTGATCAGCCCCAGCACCGAAAGCCCGGCCGCGCCGGCGCCGACGAGCACCACCTTCATGTCCTCGAGCTTGCGCCCGGTCAGATAGGCCGCGTTGATCAGCCCGGCGGCGGCAATGATGGCGGTGCCATGCTGGTCGTCATGAAACACCGGAATGTCGAGCGCATCGCGCAATTCGCTTTCAATGATGAAGCATTCCGGGCTCTTGATGTCCTCCAGATTGATGCCGCCGAAGGAATTGCCAAAGCGGCGCACGCATTCGACAAACGGCTTGATGCCGGTTTCCTCGATCTCGATATCGATGGCATCGACATCGGCGAAGCGCTTGAACAGCACCGCCTTGCCCTCCATAACCGGCTTGGATGCGGCCGGGCCGAGATCGCCCAGCCCCAGGATGGCGGTGCCATTGCTGACCACGGCAACGAGATTGCCCTTGGCGGTATAGTCATAGGCAAGGTCAGGGTTTTTGGCGATGTCCTGCACCGGGATGGCGACGCCCGGCGAATAGGCCATGGCCAGATCGCGCTGGGTGGCCATGGGCTTGGTTGGGTTGATCTCGATCTTGCCCGGTTGCGGATGGCGGTGAAAATTGCGCACCTCCTCATCCGAGAACATGTGTTTCTTGCGCGCCATGGGCGATTCGCTCCCTTTGCCGTTCCGGCGCAGGGTAGAGCCGCGCGCTTTGGCATGCAATCAGGGGAGGCCGGGAAAACCCATGCCCGATGGCGGGGCTGAAGAAAGGGCTGGGCCTTACCGGTCCTTGGGGTCGATGGCGTCGCGCAGGCCGTCGCCGATGAAGTTGAAGCAGAACAGCGTCACCATCATCGCCAGGGCCGGGAACAGCAGCGTCCAGGGCATGGTTTCCATGTCCTGGGCGCCATTGGCGATGAGCTTGCCCAGCGAGGTCAGCGGCTCCTGCACGCCAAGGCCGAGAAAGCTCAGAAAGCTCTCGGCCAGGATCACCGACGGAATCGTCAGGGTGACATAGACCACCACCGGGCCCAGAACATTGGGCACGATATGGCGGCGGATGATGGTGAACGGGCGCACCCCGGCGGCTTCGGCGGCCTCGATGAACTCCTTGCGCTTCAATGCAATGGTCTGGCCGCGCACGATGCGCGCCATGGTCAGCCATTCCACCGCGCCGATGGCGACAAAGATCAGCAGGATGTTGAGCGCCGGGCGCCCGGTGGTCAGGTCCTTGAACACGACCATCAGGATGATGACGAAAAAGATGAAGGGCATGGCGTAAAGCGTATCGACGAAGCGCATCATCAGCTCGTCCACCCGGCCGCCGACATAGCCCGCCGTGGCGCCCCAGATGACGCCGATCAGCAAGGACACCATGGTGGCGATGACGCCCACCGCCAGCGACACCCGCAGGCCATAGAGCAGGCGCACGAACAGGTCGCGGCCCTGCGAATCGGTGCCGAAAATGAACCAGCCGTGCAGGGTGGGCGGAATGCCGACATGGTCCTTGAAGACATGGTCGTAAGAGTGCGGCCACACCCACGGCCCGGCAATGGCGAGAAGGGTGATGAGGCTCAGCACGATGGCGCTGGCGACGGCGGCGCGGTTGCGCATCAGCCGCGCCTTGGCGTCGTCCCACAGGGAACGGCCCTTGACCGCGGCCTTTTCCATCAGCGCTTCTTCGCGTTCACGCGTGTATTGAGCCGATTTTGTCATCGTCAGTCATACCGCACTTTGGGGTCGAGAACCCCGTAGAGAAGGTCCGCGATCAGGTTGAAGGAAATGATCAGCGCCGCATACAGGATCACCACGCCCATGACCACGGTGTAATCGCGCTGCAGGGCGCCCATGACAAACTGGCGGCCAATGCCCGGCAGCGCAAAGATCTTTTCCACCACGATCGAGCCGGTCAGCAGGGCGGCCGTGGCCGGGCCGAGATAGCTGACCAGCGGCAGCACGGCGGCGCGCAGGACATGGCGGAAAATGACGATGTGCTCGGGCAGGCCCTTGGCGAAGGCGGTGCGGATATAGTTGGCGCGCAGGGTTTCGATCATGCTGGCGCGCATCAGGCGCGAAATGATGGCGATATAGGGCAGCGCCAGCGTGATCACCGGCAGCACCATGTGCGACAGGGTGATATGGCCCCGGTCCAGTCCGGCGGTGGGCAGCAGGCCCAGATAGAGGCCAAACACCAAGGACAGCACCGGTCCGGTGACAAAGGGCGGGATGGAGATGCCGGTCATGGCCAGGCCCATCACCGCATAATCCGCGGCCCGGTTCTGCCGCAAGGCGGCAAAACTGCCCAGCACGCTGCCGATCAGCACCGCCAGCAGCATGGCCGACAGCCCCAGAGCGGCGCTGACGGGAAAGCCTTCGGCGATGATGTCGCGGACGGTCTTGTCCTTGTATTTCATCGACGGGCCGAAATCGCCATGGGCCAGGTCCTTCAGATAATAGCCGAACTGGACCATGACCGGCTTGTCGAGATGAAACTTGGCGGCGATTCGCGCCTTGATTTCGGGGGGAATGGGGCGTTCCAGGTCAAACGGGCTTCCCGGCGCGGCCCGCATCAGGAAGAAGGCCAGCGCAATGATTACAAACAGCGTCGGGATCGCCACCAACAGACGCCGGGTCAAAAATGCAAACATGAGACTCCCAGCTTTGGACAGCAGACGCGGGACACTTTCATGTGCTCGTTTGCCTGTCAACGCATGGCTGTGAAATCTGCCGCAGCGGCGCTTCCGGCTCAAGGGAACGTGAAGCCCGCCGCCCTTGCTAAACCCCGCCCGAAACGGCAAAACCCCTGTGGGAAAGCGTCTTGTTTCTGTTAGGATTGCCCCGCATGGCCATGCCGGTTTTTTTCACACGCCGCCGTTTCGCCGCCCTGATCGCGCTCGTTCTCGTGGCCAGTTGCACGCCGGCACGCGATACCAGGGCGCAAGCCGGGCCGGATGTGCGGCCGCTGGCGCCGGATTATGCCATATCCGGGCAATTGCAGCCGCAAGACATGCGCCGCCTGGCCGCGCAAGGCTACAGCCTGGTCATCGACAACCGCCCCGACGGCGAAAGCCCGGACCAGCCGTCGAGCGCCGAAATGGCCAAGGCGGCAAAGCGCGCCGGCCTGGACTTTGTCTATCTGCCCATCCGGCCGGGTCATTATACGCCAGCGGACATGAAACGCCTGAACACGATTCTGGCCGGGCACAAGGGCAAGACCGTGGCCTATTGCCGCTCTGGCACCCGCGCCACCACCTTGTGGAGCCTGGCGCAGACAGAACGGGGCGCGCTGGCGCCGGACAAGGCAATTGCCGTTGCCGCCAGGGCCGGAATTGATCTGCGCGGCCAGCGCCAGCGCCTGCAAGAGCTGGCACGGCAGGCACGGCCATGACGCCGCGGTGTGCTGCCAGAGACGGTCAGCGCCTAGCGCAAGACCACGATGCGCGCAGACGGGCAGCGGCGGGTCTGGGCAATGGGGATCTGGACCAGGCCGCCGGAGCCGCTGCGCACTTTCATGCGCTTGCAGATGCGGCCATTGGCGCCCTCGATGATAATGGTGGCGGTTTCCCCGGGAGCGCTGAGCAC
>JALWUB010000355.1 GCA_026993275.1 Robiginitomaculum sp.
CATGAATGTTGACGGCAAACCCATGCGCACCATCTGGCTGGACGAAGATGGCGCCACGGTGCGCATCATCGACCAGACCCTGTTTCCGTTCCGCTTCGAGATCGTCAGCCTGCGCACCGTGGACGCCGCCGCCAGGGCGATTCGCGACATGCAGGTGCGCGGCGCACCGCTGATCGGCGCCACAGCGGCCTACGGGCTGGCGCTGGCCCTGCGCGAGGATGCCAGCACGGAGGCGCTGCAGGCGGCGTGCAAGACCCTGCTGGCAACCCGGCCGACGGCGATCAATCTGCACTGGGCGCTGGAGCGCATGAAGGCCGTGCTCATGCCGCTGCCGGAGCCGCAGCGCATGGCCGCCGCCTATGCCGAGGCTGCGCGGATTTGCGACGAGGACGTGGCCGTCAATGCCGCCATCGGCGATCACGGGCTAGAACTGATCAAGGCCATTGCCGCCAAAAAGCCCGGAGGCGCGCCGGTCAACATCCTCACCCATTGCAATGCCGGATGGCTGGCCACGGTGGACTGGGGCACGGCGACAGCGCCGATTTACAAGGCCCATGATGCGGGCCTCGCCATCCATGTCTGGGTGGACGAAACCCGGCCGCGCAATCAGGGCGATGCGCTGACCGCCTGGGAGCTGGGCCGCCATGGCGTGCCGCATCATGTCATTACCGACAATGCCGGCGGTCATCTGATGCAGCAGGGCCAGGTTGACCTGGTGCTCACCGGCACCGACCGCACCTGCGCCAATGGCGATGTCTGCAACAAGATCGGCACCTATCTGAAGGCCCTGGCGGCACGCGACAATGACATTCCGTTTTATGTGGCCCTGCCCTCTTCCACCCTGGACTTTTCCCTTGCCGATGGCCGCGCCATTCCCATTGAAGAGCGCTCCGGGCGCGAAGTGTCCCACGTCAGCGGCCGCGATGAAGACGGCACCGTGCGCAGCGTGCAGCTGACACCGGACGGCTCGCCGCTGGCCAACCCGGCCTTTGACGTCACCCCGGCGCGGCTGGTCAGCGGCCTGATCACCGAGCGCGGGCTGGTGCAGGCCAATGCCGAAGCGCTGGCGGCGCTGTTTCCGGAGCGTGCAGGCGCGGCCTGACGCAACCGCTTTGCCGCAGCGGGGTTTTGCGCTAGGGTCTGACGGGATCTCCGGGGCGGCGCAAAAGGGCAAGCTGTGAAGACCATTGATCGCAAACGGCTTTGGAAGACGCGCGCAAGGGGCTGGATTATATCCCTGTTTGCCCTGTGCCTGGCCCTGCCTGCCCTGGCCGCCGATCAGGGTGAATCCCTTGATCTCGTGCTGACACGGCTCAGCCAGGCCGGCAGCAAGGCCGAGGCGGCGCAATTGAGCGAGGAGGCCCGGGCGCTCTTCTTCGAATCCGGCAGCGCCACCGTGGACATGCTGCTGCAGCGCGGCATTGCGGCGCAAAAGCAGGGGCGGCTGGATCTGGCCGGGGATTTCTATGGCGACGTGATCGCCCTGCAGCCGGATTTCGCCGAGGCCTATCACCGCCGCGCCGGGCTGGACATCGCGCGCGGGCACTATGCAGACGCGCTGGAGGACCTCAACGCCGCCCTGTCCCTGCAGCCGCGCCATTTTGACGCCCTGACCAGGCTGGGCCAGGTGCTGGAGCGGCTGGGCGCGCCCGATGCCGCCTACAAGGCCTATGAAGACGCCCTGGCCATCAATCCCTTTGATGAAGCCGCCACTGCCGGGGCGCGGCGGCTGGCGCCGCGCACCCAAGGCCGCTCTCTCTAGAGCGTTTCGGGTTTTGACGGAAGCGTATCCTGCGTTTTTTGAAATAGTTTGCACACTCTTCTGCGGTGATACGGTCGAGGATGGTGCCGACGGCGCGCCAGAGGGTATCTCTCGAGCGGGCACTGGCGGCTCGCATCCAGTGCTTGATCTTTGCGAACGCCTGTTCGATCGGGTTCAGGTCCGGGCTGTAGGGCGGCAGAAACAAGAGGTGCGCTCCGGCCTTCCGGATGACCCTGCGAACCGCCGGGCTCTTGTGGCTGCCGAGGTTGTCCATCACCACCACGTCACCGGGGCTGACCGACCCGGTCCGTCGCGCACGCATCCTCCACTTCACCACGCTCGACGGCGCAACGCCAAAACGGGCGGCCACGGCGCGACAACTCTCCCCGGCTTCCATCGCCGCCACAGCCCGCTCCCTGAGGTCATTCGAATAAGGTCTCGTCATCCTTCCTGGCCTCCTCCACCAGTATGGATGATGAATCACAAATACCCCAGAATGGGAATCCCCCATCGATTCCGAAAAATCCGGAGCCGCTCTAGAGCACTTCCCGAAAAAGCCTGTCCCGGACTCCGATCCGGGATGGGAACCGGTTTTCGGATAAGAAGTGCGACAAAACAACAGGATAGAGTGCGCGTTTTGATTCTATCAAAACGTGAAGCGCTCTAGCGGCGCTCCGGTATCACTTCGCCATCGCCACGATCTGCGCGATCGCCAGTTCCTGGGCTGGACTGAGCGGGAAACCGCCGCCAACTCCTGCCGGCGCGCTCCCGCTGCCCGAGGCGCCACGACCAGCAAAGCCTTCACCGCGGAAGCTGCGCACCGTGTCCCATAGCGCGCCCCCCGTCTCCCAGGCGGACCAGCCGGTTGAAATCGGGTCGCCCACCGCCTCCTTGGTCTTGTTGGCGCCGTAGTTCTTTGCCCATTCCCTTGCGGCATTTCGGGCGGCGTCGCGCAGCAGATCGCCGTTTTCGGCGCCGTCGGGCCCGCCCTCGATCCGGCACAGCCGCGCCGCCTTTTCGCGCGCCGCGTTCACATCGCGGTTGAGCAGCGCGTCCTCGCTCTCGATCGCCTCGCCGACCTGCGTCATCATCAGCGTTGCATAGCACCACAGCTTGTTCTCGGCCTGCTTGAAGGTAGCGAATGCGGCCAGTTCGGCGCTGGCAAAGGAGGTGAGCCCGGCAAAGTTTCCGTAGGCCGAGGCATAGAGCCCAAGGAGCTTGTCGATCCGGTCGAATTCCTGCGCGATCTGCTCGACCAAGGCGCCCTTGGCAAAGCTGTCCCGGTCCAGACGGAAAGCGCGGAAGCGGTTGCGTGCCGTGTTGTCGAATTCGGTGTCGATCTGCCAAAGCCATTGCCGGGCCCCGGGGGCGCGAACCAGCGTGGAGGCTTTCCATCCCGGGGTGATCGCGGACAGGAACCCGAGCGGGAAACCATCGCCGGGGCGTGCCTTGGACAGGGGGGTGAATTGCGGGGCGGTGCCGGCATCGAGCAGAGCCGAGACGGCATCCTCTCCGCCCAGCAGCCGACCCTCGGCGATGCCGGCGGCAATCTCGCCGGCCACGGTATCGCGGTTCCATTCGCCGCTGTTGAGCGGCCGGGCCGGGCGCAGCAGCACGTCGAAGCTCTCGCGCCGCACCACCTGCCCGCCGGATCCCGGATCTCGCGCGAATTCGGAATGAAGCAGATACATCACCGGGCCGGGGGCGGGGCTGACCGGGCCGCGTTCGCTATCAAGGGCCGCAAGGCCGCGATAGGCGTTGACCATTCGCATCCGCCCCAGCGAGGGCCAACGGCGGGCCGGGTCGGCCAGCCATTCGTCCATCGGCTGGGGCCGCGGCGCGTCGGGACGGGCAGCGATCTCGGCCGGGGTGCGCACCCCCAGAAGGCGCAGCGCGTCGATCCAGCGGCTGAAATAGCGGATCAGATAGGCCCGTTCGGGATAGGCCCCGAGCGCTCCGATCAGCGACCATGTGCCGGTCAACCGCAGCGCCGTGTCGGGTCGGTCGAGCCGCAGCAGAACCCGCCGCGCCCGGCTGTCGGGGCTGTCGATGCCTTCCACGCGCAGTTCGAGATAGATATGCGGCACCGCCGCCGCGCCGGCCCGGGCCGGCGGCTGGTAGTGGCCTTCCGCCGCCAGCGCGGTATCGCGGAGGGCTACGGTGATCCTGCGCTCTGCAGGGGGCGGAGCGGCGGCGTCATCGGAGCTGGCGGCAGGCTGATCGGGAGTGCCGGCGCCATCCGCGCCCGCTGTGCCTGCAGGGTTTTTCGGGCCTGCTGCCTCTTCTGCGTTCTCGGGCTTCCGCGCCTCCTCCCTTTCCGGCTGCACCCGGTATTGCAGCTGGACCTGGCTGGACACCTCGGCGCCGATCCGGCGGAACAGCGCCGCAAGCCCCTTCGCATCGCCCTGATAGGCGAGCCGCCCGCCGGTCTGCCGGGCCACCCGTTCCAGCAGCGCCGCATCGGCACCCTCGCCCAGCGGGATCGCATAGACCTTGATCCCGGCCTGTTTCAGCCGGCCGATGATGACGGCCTCGTCGCCACCCACATTGTCCGCGCCGTCCGACAGCACCACCACCACCCCGCCGGCCAGCGCCGCGTTGTCGGCAGCCTGACCCAGCGCATTCAGGATTCCGGTGTAGCTGGACATCTCCATCGCCGCGACCGCGTCGGCAAAGCTGGCGCGATCGGTCAGGGGGACGAGCCGCACCAGTTCGTTCGTTCCCCCGGCGAATGCGGTCAGCCCCACCGGCTGGCCCCCGGGGATCACGCCGACCAGCGACAGGATCGCCCGCTTGCTGGCCTCGAAAGCGCCGGTCTCGCCCATCGACCAGCTGACATCGGTCAGGATCATGAGCGGCCGGGCGCGCTGCTCTGCCGACAGCAGCTGCAGTGGCCGGGCGCGGCCCTGGTCGCGCAGCAGGAAGTGATCGGGCAGCCACAGCCCGCCACCGCCGGACTTGATCGACAGGCCGACCCGCACCAGCGGCCAGTCGGCGGCGTCGATCCGGGCGATCTCCAGCGCCGTCGCACTTGCCGGATCGGCCGGCGAGAGGGCCTCGGGCGCATCCACCGGCGGGCGCCTGCCCACGCCAATGCTCACCCCGCCGAAATGCAGTGAGAACGGCTTGCCTGCGATCTGCCGACCGTTAACCCGCAGCACGGGCTGCCACATGTCCACCTGTTCGGGCCGGGTGCCGTCGCGCAGCCGGCCCGGCGCGTCAATCGCCGGCAGAAAGCGCAGCTCGAGTTCGTCCGCCGCCGGGTTGCCCCGCCATTCGATCAGCGTCTGGTCAAGCCCGGTGCTGTCCACCACACCCAGCCGCGCGGTGATCGGCTGGATGTCCGGCATGTCGTATTCTTGATAGGAGGCATCATACGGGATCCGGTCCAGCGGCACATCCACCAGGCGGGCAAGTTTCTCATCCTGCATCGGGTCGTAACCGGCATGCAGCAGTTCGAACACCCGGCGCGCACCGTTCCGTTCGGCCATGACGACATAGCGGTTCCATGACAGATAGGAATCGATGGTGTTGAAGTCGGAGTCCCTCGGATAGGTCAGGCCGGGGCTGCCTTCGGTGGTCTCCAGCAGGTCCAGGGCCCGCGCGACCGTGGCGGCGATCCCGTCGCGCAGGGCGGCACCGGCGCCGCTGCGGGCCGCGGCCTCGGCCTCAGCCCGCAGTTCGGGCGGCAGGTGGGCTTCCTTGTCCAGGAACCGGCGCAGGGCGGCGAGCGCGGGGCCGTTCCTGTCCGGCGGTCGGCCGCGCGCAAGCGGCGTGTCCGGGCGGGGGTAGAGTTGCAGATAACGGATCTGCCAGCCCATTTCCTGCAGCAATGCGCCGAACAGCGCCGCCCGGTCCACCGGGTTGGCAATGCGCGTGCTCAGCACCTGTTCGGGTGTCTGCCGGCGGCCGATATAGGGGGCCAGCGCGATGTCTTGCATCACGAAGTCATGGGCGGCCTCAGCGCTGCCCAGCGTTCTGGCAGCCTCGTCAACCGTGCGGCCCGGATATTCCAGCTCGACCCGGGCTTTTTCCAGAAGCTGCAACAGCCGTGCAGCCGGATCGTCGTCGCGCCCCGCCAGCAGCCACAGCAAGAGCAACAAGACACCCACGACCAGCGCCAGGATCGCGCTGACGACCTGCTTACGGCGAGAATCCTGTGGAAGATCCCGGTTCAACAAACCAAACATTCGTCCCCCCCGAAATGCTCGAGTTGCGGGCAGTATGTTTGCGGGCAGTATAGTGGCAGGCGGACGTGTTTTCAACTTTGGCCGCGCGGAAGGTCATGAAGGCGCCGGAGCTGAAGGCCGGTAGCGTGAACTGTTTGACAGCGATCCGCCGCCCTTCAGCCGCCATTACCCGGAAAGCCGGCCGGCCCGCTTCAGCTTTGATGGTCGGAACACAGTGGCGGCGAAAGTTGACAACCATGGGGCTGCAGCCAGGCACACGAGACTGGCGGGCTGAGCCAATGTCGGCGGGGACATGTAAGGAGACGGTATGAGACGGAGCACCAGTTCGGGTACCATAGCCGCCATCACCAAGCCCTCCACCCCCCACACACCCTTTGCAAGCAAATAATCGCTGCACCCCTTGTGGCATAAGGGTTTGCACCGGTCAGGAAGAGGGTTTTCATGATCAGCAATCAAGAGAGTGCCGAATCCCGTACCGGGACGCCAGACGCCATTTGGGGGATTGTTGGCAGGGCCTCAGGAACAGCCGGATGGTCACCGCCGGGCAGTCCTGCAGGGGGCAAATGTACCGCACCGAATGAGGGCAATTCGTACGCCAGGAACAGCGTCTGTCCCGGGGTGTCCATCATCGATGCTTTTATGCCGGAAAATCCTTGTAAACTATCAAATTCGGTACATACTCTTACGCGTGGTCCCGGGGGTGTTTTTGCCCAGAAAGCGGGCCTGTCGGAACCCTTGGGTGCCTCACAATTGAGGATACTCCCAACGTCCTTGCATCCGGTGTCATGCGGGCCCGTCTCGGCACGCAGTTTCTTGAGCGGCGATTTTGCCAGAATCCGGGCTCTGGCCAGGCAGCGTCGCAAACTTTACAATTGATTTCGGTAAAACCGGAAGAAATGTCATGGGCGGAGCTGGCAGCGGGGCCTTGGCAGGCACGCGTTCGGACGGCACATTGTTCTAACAACTGGATGTCGTGTCATATTAGGGAGGGCATGAATTGCCGAGGGGACGCCCTGCCAAAGTAGACCACGTTCGCGAAGCGTTTATTTCTAAAATCGACTCCGCGACTTCGCTCGTTACCGCAGTCAAGACGTTGCCGACCAAGACCCGTCCATCGAATAATCCAGGCATCCATCCGAAATATGTCGGCCAGGTTTTCGAGCTCGCCTTCATGGGGCTTGTTGCCAGCTGGGAAGAATTTATTGAGCGATCTCTTGTTCGGTACCTGACAGGCGCTCAGACGAACAGCGGATACAAGCCAGCCCTAAAATTCGGTAAAGCTGATACCATTAAGCACGCTTATGAACTTCTCTCTTTGGATCCTGATTACAAACCTGAACGCTCGTACCTGAAGGTCTCAGATCCCAGATGGGTTCGTAGGGTAGCGGATTTCTACTTCAGCAGGCATTCCTATTCCGTCCTGCAGAATGCATCTGATTTGATAAAGCACGCAAATTCGATCAGAAACCGCGTGGCTCATGAGTCTACAAAGTGTAGGTCTGACTTCAAAGCTACGGCAATTCATTTCCTTCACCCGGCGAAGGGACAACTGAAGCAGGGTTATGGCGCGGCGAGTCTCTTGCAGGCGCCAGTGCAACGCCATTTCGGGCAGCCCGCAATCAATCAGAATAAGACGCATTTTGAAGCATACTGTTATTTTTTCAAAGAGTTAGCCGTGAAAATTGTCCCTATCTGACTACGAAAAGACCTCTCTCCCCAGGTTCGCACGACCAGCCACCGGCAGCGCGTCGTGGGCACGCTCGGCATCACGGTCCAGACCAAGCCTCTTCGGCAGCTTGTGACCTGTAGAATCAGCAGAAGGATCGGCACGGTGGCGCAGGCGAATCCCGCGCATCGTCCCCATTCGCCGAGTGTCAAGTTTGCTCCGCGCCACGCAGCTAATCAAGCAGGCGTTCGGACTGGCTGAGCACGACGCCCTCGTTGGTTACTGTGAAGCCATCGTTGGGGCCTATTTCGGCACCCTCAGGGCGCAATCCGATGACTGGGCGTGAATGCTCAGGCCGTGGAATGACCGCGCTGCCCTGAACCGGTCCATTGGCCCAATCGCATCTCAGGTGCCTCAGGATCGTCATCATGGAAATTTGCCCCTCTCTTTGTACCAAAAGCACAGAAAAACGCACCAGCGGGCCGGATTTCGCCTGACAGGGGCATTGTGGGGGTATGGCGTGGGGTCAAAAGGACGTTGTTGGGCAGGTGTCTTGCCTCATCAGCCATAATTAACGAAGTGTCGTGACGCTTTGAGGCGCTATTGCTCGATTCTGTCAGCCTTCAGCCTTGTTCAATAGACAATGGCGATAAAAATTACGGGAACAGCATTGGCGTGGATAACAGGTTCTGCGCGCGTTCTTCAGACTCAGGAGCAGGGTCGTGTCCGCAAGCCTTTGTCAGTCTCGCGTCAGGAACCCGTTGACCAGGGTATTGAAGGCCTCGCGCTTTTCGATCTGGGTCCAGTGGCCGCACTGGCCAAACATGTGCAATTGCGCATCGGGGATGAGCGCAAAAAGGCGGCTGGCGCATTCTGGCGGAATGACCTCGTCTTCGCGCCCATGGATGATCAGGGACGGCTGGCTGATTTGCGCGATGGCCTCTTCAGACTGGGCCATGGCCTCGATCCAGCGCTGGCGCGGCGCCGGAAACATGGCGGCATAGGCCTCCTGCACGCCGGCACGGATGGAGGCCTGATAGCGCAATTGCGCCAGTTCATCGGAAACGAGGCTGCGGTCATGGGCGAAAATGTCCAGCAGACGGCGCATGTTGGCAACCGAAGGGGTATAGCCCCAGACCGCATCCAGCCCCGGCGTCAGGGGAAAGTTCAGGCCGACCGAGCCCATCAGCACCAGCCGCCGCACCCGCTTCGGGTGGTGGATTGCCAGGGCCAGGGCCAGGGCGCCGCCGAATGAATTGCCGACCAGGTCGAATTGCTCCAGCTCCAGGGCATCGGCCAGGGCGATGATATGGGCCTGCCAGCGCTGCATGTCATAGTGCCCGTCCGCCGGGCGCTCGGTATAGCCAAAGCCCAGAATGTCCGGAGCAATCACCCGGCTGTGCTGCGCCAGAACCGGAATGCTCAGGCGCCAGTTGGCCCAGGCGGTCACACCTGGCCCGGAACCATGCAGCAGCATGACGGGAAAGCCCTCGCCCTGATCGTGCACATTGGTGGCGATGCCGCCTGCGGATACCTCTTTGCCAATCTCGGGATTGCTCATACCGCCTCCAGGGTCTGTGCCTTGTGGGCCTGCCACCAGCTTTGCAGTTTGGGGTGGCGCGCATCGACGCCGGCGCCATAGCGTTCAGCCAGCGCAAAGCGGGGCAGAAGGGCGCATTCGGCCAGCGAAAAGCGCTCCACGAAAACATCGCCCTGCAAGCGTTCCTCCAGCCAGTCGAGACGCTGCCGCCAGGCCGTCTCGCTGGCCTGGATGAGCTGCTCGTCCTGTTCTGCCTCGGGCTTGGACCGGCGCTCGAACACCAGTCCGCGCAGCGCCTTGCCAACCTGGGTGTCACTGTAGGCGGCCAGTTGCCGGATACGGGCATGGACTGCGGCATCACCTGGCAGCAGGGCGCTGCTGGCATAAGCTTCATTGATATATTCGGCAATGATGGCCGACTCGGCCAGCACCAGGCCGCCATCTATCATGACCGGCACCGAACCGGCCGGGTTGAGCCGCAACACATCGGGATGTTTTTCACCAGAGGCCACGGGGATGCGCTGCGGCGCAACCCCGGCAAAGCGCATCGCCAGCCGCACCTTCCAGCAGAACGGGCAGTCCGAGCGTTCATACAGGATCAAGCTCATGACTTTGAGGCTCCAAGCGCCTGCAGGTGCTCGCGCACGAAATCAATACGGTCATTGCCCCAGAACACCTGGTCGCCAATGACGAAACTGGGCACGCCCATGACATGATCTGCGCGGGCAAGGCGGGCATTGTCCTGCAAGTGCTGCCGCCGGGCCGGGTCATCGGCGGCCTCAGCCGCCTGGTCCGGATCAAGACCGATGGCCTTGCTGACATCGCGCAAGACATCAAGCTGGCCAATGTCTCTGCCCTCGCCCCATTCGGCATGCATCACGGCTTCCACCCAGGAGCGTAACAATCCCTTCTCTTCGGCCAGCAAGGATATGGCGCCGGCGCGGGTTGGCTCCGTGGTGATCGGCGGCGGGTTGAAAGGGATGTTCATGCGTTTGGCCCAGCGCGCCACATCCTGGCGCACAATGGGGATTTTGATCTTCGCCCGCTCTGGCGGCGAACGTCCGTCCCAGCCGCCAAAGGGGCGCCAGTCAAAACGGACGTCAAAATCATCCAGCAGGCCAAACATGCGCTTGGACGCCAGATAGCAATAGGGGCTGCGAAAGTTGAAATAGACCTTGATTTCGGTAGCTGGCATCAGAATGGTCCGCTGACCGCAAAAGGGGGCAGCGGCAAGCCCGCCGCCCCCTTCGCCGTGGCTTTTATTTGCCCACCGCACGCATGTGCTGCACGGTGAAGAGTTGCTTGGGGTTGAGCTTGCTGTCCACCTGCCCCCGGAATTGCCCGGTGGTGCAGTGGCCGGCCTGCAGGTCAATCATGGCAAAGCCATCATCAATGGAAACCCCGCTTGTGGGATTGAGCGGATTGCCGTTATGGGTATCCGGCCTGGCCTGGCCAATGCTCCATGATTTCCACAGTTCGCCCTTGCGGTCATAGATGATGGTCCTCGGCAGGGTGAAGGTCTGGGCATCCATGTAATGAATACGCTTGCTGATCGGGTGGTTTTTGTCCACTGGCTCGGATTCGACCACATAGACCTTGCGCAACTGCCAGGTCACATTCAGGAAGCAGTTGCCCTTGCCGTGCAGGTCAACAAACTTGTAGCCGTCTTTTTCGTGGTATTCATCAGTCAGCGGCACTTTGTCATGGTCATAAAAGGGCAAAAGGATGTATTTGGTACCCTTATAAGTCCATTTCATGTCTGAAATCCGCCCGTTATAGCCCTCAAAGTCTTCAATCATCAGATCGGAGCCCAGAAAGGCATCGGTCACCTGGCCGCTGGCCAGACGGCGCACACGGCGCTGAAAGCCCAGATACAGCCAGGCATTGTCCCGTTTCAGATCATCGGCATAGCGATAGATCAGCAACTGGGTGTTCTTGAGGTCAAACGGCTCCAGCACCTGCACATAAATGGCCCTGAAAATGCCATCAGGGTTGTTGGGGTATTCCGGCAAGGGTTCCTGATTGACCCGGTGCATGAGGTTCAGAAAGTGGAAATCAAACTTGATGGTCCGTTCGATCTTGCCGGTTTTCAGCTTTCTGTAACGCCAATAGAATGGCTTGATGGCGGCATTATCCCCCCAGTTGTAACCATACTTGAAGTTCCAGGCGAGCTTTTCCCCGGCGCGCGGGTCCTTGAGATCAGGCTCCTGCGGGAAAGGGCGGCCGGCAACATAACCATTGATCTCGCCGACCTTGTCACCCAGGGAAACCTTGGAGCTGTACTGCCGTGTCGCCTTTACATAATTTGGGTGCAGATTGAATGACGTGGTCTTGCCGACCTTGAGCGTCACCCAGCCATCCTTGATCTGCTGGGCAATGGCCGGGTCAAGGATTTCGGTAAACTTGCCGACATTGGACGCATCAATGGTCATGCCAGCTTCAAGCCCCGGATAGGTGGGCACGCCGTTGCGGTAAGGATAAAAGCTGTCGTCGGTGACATCTGCTCTGACAGCGCTGCCCATCATGAAAAGCGCGGCCGCGCCCATGATCGCATGTTTGAGTCTGGTTTTCATTTTTCTCTCCCCTGTAATTAGAAGCGATAACGCAAGGTCATCTGGATTTCGTCTTCGGCAATGGCCGTGCCGATCGGCCCCTGACGGAACCGGCCCAGCGGCTCAAAGCCGGACAAGCCGACACTGCCAGGCTGGAATGGATTGGCGTGCAAGGGTGTCGCCGTGAATGGCGGGAACGGGTTGCAGGAGCGGCAATCATCAAATGTGCGTGCCCCAGTGCCAACCTTGAAATTGGCACCGACATTCAGCTTCCAGTGATCGTTGATCAGCCATTCCAGTGATGGCGCAATGGCTGCCGCCTGGGCGCGAAAATCATAAGCGGTGATGACCTGCGGATTAAGCTGGCCGTTGTGATACTGACCGCGCACCAGCAAGGTGGCAATCCAGTTGTCTTTCCAGTCCGGTATCCCGGCCTTGCCAAAGCCGGGTATGCCCGCCAGGGACCCCGGGGTATCAGCCAGTTGGTGGTCGAGAATATGCTGGCCAAAAAGTTGGGCCGAAAACAGGAAGGCCTGCCTGCGATTCAGGAAGGGAATGAACGTCGGACGGTCCAGGCCGATCACATAGCGCAGCACATCCGACTTGGAAAACAGCCTGGGTTGCAGGGTGTTGGCAAACTCCTCGCCAGTGGTATAGGCCGCTTCCAGCCGCACTGCCGTCTTGACAGGGTCGATGTAGAGGTCTGCCGAGCCGCCATAGAGATGGATGCGCGGAAAATCTATGTCAAAGGCAATGAGGTAGGGCCAGACCTGTTCCGGTCCGCCCGTAAAGGAATTCTGCGCCGGGATGCCGCCCCGCAAGGACGGCAATTGCGAGATAAAGCTGCCATAGTTCAGCGAGAAGCCTATATCATGCACGACCCCTTCCATTTTCAGGTGCACGTCCGTTTTGTTCAACGCCCATTTGGGCACATTGGCGCGGCGAATGCCGATCTGGTGCGGGCCAAAGTCGGTGGTCACGCCGCCGCCGGCAAAATTGCCCACCGAACAACCCAGATCCCAGCACAGCTTCATGGCGCGGAAAAACGACCCCGCATCCAGGATTGAATTGGGGGTGCCGCCCTGGCCCAGATTGTTGGGCCGGAAATGGTCAAAATTCCACACAAAGGCAAAGTTCAGGTCCGAGAACGGCCCCTGGGCGCCAAGGCGAAGTTCGGTATTCAGCGCCCAGCGGGGGATGCGAATGTCCTCCAGCTCGTCATAGATATTGTTGCGCGAAAAATCGACCGGGTTGATGATGTCCAGCACCCGGAACAGGTCCGTCCGGCCCCAGACGACCTGCTGGCGGCCGAGCCTTATGCCCAGCTCCTGGCCATCGCCGCCCACCGGAATGGTGGCGTCCATGTAGAGCTCGCGCAAAAAGTCCGCACGCTTGTTGAACTCCGGAAACCGCAATTCATCAAGGCTGAAGTCCAGATAACCGGAAATACAGCCGCGCGGATCGATGTTGCATGGCCTGACCGGAACCGCGAGCACCACGCCGGTACCCTGCGGATGAAAGGCGCTACCCAGAATCACCAGTCCCTGATTGGGGTTGGCATTGGTATCAAAGCCAAAGGCATTGCCCGGCGGCAGGCCCGGGGTCCCGGCCGTGACGATACTTTGGCCAAACGGGGTGAAGTGCGGCGGAATCGCTGGCGAGCCTGGTCCCAAGGACCCTGCCGGAACCCCGATCCCGGTCAGGCTGACCGGTCCGCCGGCCTTTTTGCCAAAATCATTTTCGTTCAGGTCATAAACCGCGTCATAGGTGCCGCGCAGGACACCCGAGATGGAAAAGCTGCTGAACAGACCCTTGGCCCCAAACTCCCGGGTAAATTCCAGCTGGGCCGTGTTTCGGGCCTTCGTCAGCCCCACATGATTGCGCAAGAACGTGGCGTTTTCGACAAAGCCGGAAACATCCCAGCCGTCATCGGCCTGCGCATGCGCACCGCTGGCCATGGCCAGGCTCAAGGCCAGGGCGCTGACTGCGCCTCTCAAGTATGGCAGTTCTCTCATTATCCCCTCCCAGGATTGCTGCTTGCCAAAGGAAAATCCCCCGTATTGCCCTGCGGTGCCTCTGCGGCCGCTTCGACAATAAATTTAGGTTTGAAAATGCTGATCCAGGCCGGCACCAGAGTGAGCGCGGCCAGGGCGTTGAGCGCGATCATGACGCACAGCAAGAGCGCCGCATCGGCCTGAAAACGCAGGTCCGAGACAAAAGCCCACAGGATGATGCCGGAGATCAGGGTGAAGGCCGTAAAACTGACCGCCTGCCCGGTGGTGCGCAGGGCGCAGGAGACAGCGCTGGCCACATCGGGCGCACCAGCGCGCATTTCCTCGCGGATGCGGTCCATGATGTAGATGGAATAGTCGATGCCGACACCGACCCCTACGGCAATCACCGGCACGGTGTTGACGTTGATGCCCACATGCACCAGCCCCATATAGGCATAGCTGAGAGCAGTGGCGAAGGTCATCGCACCGAGCATCAAAAGCCCGGGCTGCACTGACCAGTAAAAGGCGGCGACAAAGACAAAGATCAGGAACAGGACTGCCGGCAGCACGATCAAATTGGTGGAAAACGCCGCATCATTGCTGGCCGCCGTCACGCCGATAATGCCGCCGGCAAGGTCAAAATGCAG
>JALWUB010000356.1:0-1888 GCA_026993275.1 Robiginitomaculum sp.
TATTCGAAGTCTACAGCACCGACCAGGTCGAGGGCCGCTATCTTGTCGATCCGCTGTTCATGGAGCGCCTGATCGCCATGGCGGAACAGAACCGCAAGCGCAGTCCCAATCTCGCCTTTGTGGACTGCGCGCTGCTGATGACGCTTTCGGGCCAGGGAGACATCCAGCAATCATTGGAGGCAAAGGAGAAGACGGCGCATGAACTGGTGCACGGCACCGTAACCGCCATCGACACGCTGTTTGACGCGTTAAAAGCCCTCAAGGGAGGGTAAGCGCATCAATATCCCAGTTGATGGTGAATGCGCCGGTAAGACCTGAACGCGTCCATGATCGCCTTTGTGTTTTCAGGAGACTGTTCTTTCGCAAGCTTGACATTCAGGGGGTTGGGATAGAGCTCAACCAGGGCACCGGACGCCAGGTCCAGGCCATTGCCCGCGAAATAGAGCGGCTCCGCCGTCAAGACGAAAACCCCGGCAAGGCCAGCGGCCGCTGGCGCTGCTGCCATTCCGCCGCCAGACGTTGTCGCCAGTGCAACGGCCAGGTTGCCGGCTGATGCAGCCGAAGCCGTCTTGAGATTCGCCTCATCGGTTTTTTTGGCAAACTCCTTGTTGCGCATCTTGGTCACGGCCCAGGTGAAGGGTTGAAACCCGGGCTTGAAGACCAGGATATTGAAATCCGAGCGGCGCGGCACCTGAAACGAACACGGCGTCGGCGCACAGCCATAATAGCCCGCATCTTCCGGGTCAGGCCCGGCCTGCCCGCTGCCGTTCTCCAATGGCAGGTCGGTCGTCACACTGGCGCCCGGCGGAACCGTCTGGACGAGGTAAGTGGCGTGACTGCCACGGGACATGGTGGCGCACCCGGTCAGCGCAAACGCCAGCAATAGCGCGGTGCAGAAAATGGCAGGCGCCCGTTTCATGAGTGATGCCCTGCCCCGGCTTTGCCCGTATCAAGGCGGCTGGTGACGGCGTGTTCCCGGCGGGCCTTTTGCCGGGCCTTGCGGGCCTTGCGGGCGCGCTCCCTTCTGGCATTGAGCCGGGCTTCGTGTTCGGCCTGAATGGCTTCATAGGACTTGCGCGGGATCAGGATGAACTCCCGGCGTTTTTGCTCAAAGGCCCTGGTGATGGCCTCGCTCATGATCGGGCCATAGGGGTGCGCATCCGTCTTGATCAGGCTTGCGGCAATCGGGTTCGGCCACAGATCCCGATTGGCGCCATTGGCGCTGTCAATACCGTGAATGATCGCGCCGATGCCAACGACCGGTGCGGCAACAATAGCCATACCGCCGACTAGTGCTCCAGCCGAAACGCTCGCTCCAAAACCGGAAGCAAAAGCCGCCGCTGTGCCCGCTGCAGCCGCTCCAGTCGCGCCGGCCGTAATGGCGGTTTTCTTGGCCAGTTCGCGATCGATTTCCTTGTTTGTCAGGCTTTTGATGGTGACCATTCTGGGAATATAGCCCGGCTTGCTGATCAGGGCGACAAAGCTGGCCTTGCGCGGCATTTTGATGCCGCAGGGCGTCGGCTCGCAGAACCGGTAGGTATAGTGCGGCACCGGGGCCTTGCCCGCCTTGATGCGCGCGACTTGGCGCTCGCTCAACTGGATATATCCCTGCACCGGCACGGATGTGCTGACACGAGCCCCGGGCGGAGTCGTTGAAACCAGGAAATTGGTGTTGCTGCCGCGCGTGGCGGTGGCACAGCCGCCCAGCAACAGCCCCAGGGCAATGAACACGGCAAGGGCGCAGGCTTTCATGGCGGCCTCCGGCGATGTTACGGGCGAACGATGCGCTGTGACAATCTTTACGGGTAGGCAAGGTGGGTGTTTTTGTCAAGAAAAACAGGCCAGTGCCTTGAAAATACCTTGTTTTGGCCGCATTTCACCCAGTCAG
>JALWUB010000356.1:1898-3751 GCA_026993275.1 Robiginitomaculum sp.
GTCCGCCACCACCGGCACATGGTCCGAAGGCTTGGGCATGGCCCGCGCGTCCTTGTCGATGTTCACCCCCTGCAACAGATCGGCGGCCTGCGGCGAAAGCAGGATGTGGTCGATCAGCAGGCCGTGATGGCGCTGCCAGGCCAGGCGCTGATAGTCCCAGAAGCTGTAAATGTGCGGCCGTCCGTCCTTTTGCAGAAACGCATCGCTGTAACCAAGCCAGAGCAGCGCCGCAAAGGCATCGCGCACTTCCCTGGCAAACAGGGCATCGTCCTTCCAGACCTCCGGATCCCAGCAATCGACATCACGGTAGATGACGTTGTAATCCCCGGCCAGCACGGTCTTCTCCTCCAGTGCCAGCAAGGCCTTGGCGTGATCGTGCAGGCGTTGCATCCATCTGAGCTTGTAGGTGAACTTCTCCGTTCCCTTGGGATTGCCGTTGGGCAGATAGATCGAGGCGACGCGCACCGGCCCCTGGGGCGCCGCCAGCACGGCCTCCAGATAGCGCGCCTGCGTGTCTGTCTCATCCCCCGGCAGGCATGTGGTGCACTCCTCAATGGCATATGCGCTGAGCAGCGCCACGCCGTTATAGCTCTTCTGGCCATGCACGGCGCAATTATAGCCCAGCTCCTCAAAGGCCTCGCGCGGGAACTGCTCGTCCAGGCACTTGATTTCCTGCATGCACAGCACATCCGGGCGCGCGCCCTTGAGCCAGGCCAAAATCGTCGGCAGGCGCGTGCGCACCGAATTGACATTCCATGTGGCGATTTTCATGGCGGCTTCGCTCCAGCGCGTCTATCCCGGTTCAGGCCGGGGCCTCGCCGTTTTCCAGAATCGGGAAATTATACTCCGGATCGCACAAGTCCATCCGCTGGCCATCATCAAACACGCGTTCGGTGCCATCTGGAATGTATTGGAGAATATAGGCTTTCCTGGTCTTGTCCGTCAGGTTCGGGCCGGTCATGTGCGGGGTCAGCGAGGAGAAGATCACCATGTCGCCCGCCTTGGCCGGGGTGCAGATGGCACGTTCGGCTATGCTGTCCGGATCAAGGCCCGAAATCACCAGCCCCTCGCTGCCCTGATCGTGGACGAAGGTGCCGTTCTGGTGCAGGCCCGGCAGCACCCACGGACAGCCATTGGAGGCATCGGCATCGGTGAGCGCCAGCCAGCAGGTGACATAGTCCTGCGGCTCCACATAGGTATAGCCATTGTCCTGATGCCAGGCGAAACCGGCGACATGACGCGGTTTCTTGTAAACCGCCTGATCCCAGTACAGGCGCACATCCGGGCCAATCAGGTCGTGCATCAGGTCGCGCATGACACGGCTGGAGGCAAAGCGGCGCAGGCGCTCATTGCGGGCCGCCAGATTGCAGGCGAACGTCATTTGGTTGGTGCCAAAGACCACGGCGGTGCCATTATCGAGGCTCAGCACGGTTTCGTCTTCTTTGGCTTCCAGGGCATCAATGAGCGGCAGCAGCTGGCGCACCTCGTCTTGCGGAACGGCGCCGCGCACCACGGTATAGCCCTTGGCATTGAACTCGGCCACGTCTTGCGGGTCCAGCATGCGCAATGCGCGCGCCGGGCGCTTGCGCCAGTGAAATCCGTTGTTGAACTTGTGGCGTGGCGGTAAGATCATGCGCCCTGCCAACCCCCTGTCAGACTGAACCGGCTCCAGTCAAGGTCCAGTTTTGTAAATCGTCAAGCGCCCGCGCTGTAATAAGTTGCCGCCGCGCCCGGGTTTTCTCTTTGCCGCGCAGCCGTTTTCCGTCCTTATCTCTTTGCGGCGTTGCGATTGGCGGCAATAAACCAAAATTTATATTCATCGGCTGGAAACTGTTTTTTTCTGTTATATGGCC
>JALWUB010000357.1 GCA_026993275.1 Robiginitomaculum sp.
TGCTGGCGCGCCAGCAATTCATCCTGACCCGCCTGAGCGATACCATTGGCGGCACCCGCCGCGCGGTCACGCTCAAGGCCGGGGTTTCCGTGCTGGGTTACGGGGTCAGCCCGAAGTTTGCCGTTTTCGGGGTTTTGCCCGTGGTCAATATTGATCGAAATATCGGCACCATGCACAGCAATGTCACTGGGCTGGGCGACGCCAAAATCTTTGCCCGGGCTGAAATTTTCCGGCGCGACAGGCCGGGGCGGACGGTCCGCATCGCCCCCTTTGCCGGACTGACCCTGCCGACGGGCGAGGTGCGCAAGGCTGGCGATGGCTCGGTTGACGGCTTTGGCGGACTGATCGTGACCACCGCCAGCACCAACTGGAATTTCGATGGCCAGATCCGCTATGACCACAACAGGCGCGCCAAGGGCTTTGAGCGCGGTGATGCCGCCAGCGCCGACGCCTCCTTGCAGGTGCGATTGGCGCCAAAAACCATCGCCGCCAGCACCAGCGGGTTTTTCTATGGCGTCATGGAAGCCAATGTGACCTATTCACAACGGGACCGCCTGGGCGGCCTCATCAACCCCGATTCCGGCGGTGTGCAGGCCACGCTGTCGCCGGGGATGCAATACGCCACCAGGCGCTGGATTGCCGAAACGGCGCTGAAAATCCCGGTGGTGAAGGACCTGCATGGCCTGGCGCTGGCGCCGGATTATGCGCTGGTCACCAGCATGCGATTCAATTTCTAGCAAAAAGGAGACATTCCATGTCAAAATCCGCTTCCCTCATCCTTGGCCTGGCTCTGGGCCCGGCTCTGGCCCTGTCCTTGGGCACAAGTCCGGCCGCCGCGGCCGACACCCAGTATCACATGCAGGTCGATGGCATGACCTGCCCGTTCTGCGTCGCCACGTCCGAGCAGGCGATGCGCAAGATCAAGGGCGTCAAGGCGGTTTCGGCCGATCTGAAAACCGGCCTGATCAATGTCTGCACCGATGGCTCGGTGCATTTTACCGACGATCAGCTGAAAAAAATCTTTCTGAAAGAAGGCTTCACCTATCGCAAGATGACCAAGCACGAAACCTGCTCCAGCGATGATGTCTCCGATGTCATGGAAACAAAAGCCAAATGAGCATGGACAACGCCACTGAGCCAAAACCCCGGCAATGGGGCTGGCTGCTGCTGTTCGCCTCCTCGACGACGCTGCTGTGCTGCGCCTTGCCGATTGTGCTGATCGCGCTGGGCTTTGGTGCGGTGTCGGCGGCGCTGTTCTCCAATCTGCCATTTCTGGTGGTGCTGGCGCATCACAAGGTCTGGCTGTTTGCGGGCAGTGGCGCGGCACTGGCGCTGGCTGCCTGGGCGCTCTACCGCCCCGGGCGCGCCTGCCCCGCCGATCCGGAGCTGGCGGCGCGCTGCGCCAGCGCCGACAAATGGAACCGGCGGGTCTTTGCCGCTTCGGTGGCGATCTGGGCCGTGGGTTTTACCGCGGCCTTCCTGTCGCTGCCGCTGCTGCACCTCTATCAAGCCTTTGCCGGGAAATAGAGGCCCATGCCCGATTCCGGCCTGAGCCTATATTTCAAGCGCCTGTTTGAGGTTATCCCCTTCAGGGCTGATGCCCAGTGTCGGCGTTGTGCTGCCGGTGATCAGGCGGGTTGAGCGGTGATAGGTGATATAGGCCCAGAACCATTGCAGCGCCACCGCAATGCGGTTGCGCGCGCCGGTCAGATAGCCCACATGCACCAGCCCCCACAGCCACCAGGCCGGCGCCCCCGACAGTCTGATCCAGCCAAAATCAGCCACGGCAGAAGAACGGCCAATGGTCGCCAGGGAGCCCTGGTGGCGATAGCGGAACGGGCGCGGCGGCCGCCGTCCGGCCATGGCCGCGGCGATGACGCGGGCGGCATAAGCGCCCTGTTGCTTGGCGGCAGGGGCCAGGCCCGGTGCAAACCCGCCCTTGCCATCTGGCGCCAGCGCCGTATCGCCAATGACGAACACCCGCTCGTCGCCCTCAAGCGACAGGCGCGATGTCACCGGAACGCGGCCGCCAGGCCCGGCCTCAAGGCCCAGCCAGCGGGCCGCCGGGGAGGCTTCGACCCCGGCTGTCCACAACACCGTGCGCGCGGCAATGCGGCTGCCATCGGCCAGCACCACGCCGTTCGCGTCAAGGCTTTGCAGAACGGCGCCATGGCGCACTTCGACCCCCAGCGCATTCAGCATGTCTTCGGTGCGCCGTGAACAGCCCGGCGGGAAGGCGGCCAGGCAGCGTTCGCCCCGGTTGAGCACAATGATGCGGGCGCTGGCCGGGTCGATATGGCGGAATTCGCCCGTCAGGCCATGGCGCGCCAGCTCGGCCAGGGCACCGGCCATTTCCACCCCGGTGGGTCCGGCGCCCACAATGACAAAGGTCAGCCAGGCCCTGCGCGCGTCTTCGGTTTCGGCATCCTCGGCATGCTCGAACGCCGCCAGCAGGCGCGAGCGCACATGCGTGGCATCCTCGATCTGTTTCAGCCCCGGCGCCCACGGCGCCCAGTGCGCCTTGCCGTGATAGCCGGTGCGCGCGCCCGTGGCGATGACCAGATAGTCATAGGCAATGGTGCGGTCGGACAAGTGCACGATACGCCTGGTGCGGTCCACCCTGTGCACCTCGCCCAGCAATACCCGCACATTGCGCTGGCCGCGAAACAGCGCCCGGACCGGCAGGGTAATATCGCCCGGTGACAGTGCCGCCGTTGCCACCTGATAGAGCAAGGGCTGAAACAGATGGTGATTGCGCCGGTCGATCAGGGTGATGTGGCAGCGGTGGCGCATGAGCGCAAACACCGTGGCGAGGCCGCCAAAGCCTGCGCCAACGACAACCACATGCGGCGCGGCTTCATCTTCGCCCAGCCCGAAGGACGGCCAGCGGTCGAGTTTCAGCGCGCTCTCCAGCGCCAGCGCACCCGGTCCGGCCCCCGCCAGGATTCCCAGCAAGGCGGCAATATACAGCGTTTCCTGCCGCCCGGCATGCAGCGCCATGGCCAGCACCACCAGCGCCGCCAGCCCCGCCGCCGGACGCACCAGCAGGCCCGGTATCAGCGACACCGCCGCAAGAACCGCCAGGCCCATCAGCATGAT
Source organism: Robiginitomaculum sp. (assembly GCA_026993275.1). Taxonomy (GTDB): domain Bacteria; phylum Pseudomonadota; class Alphaproteobacteria; order Caulobacterales; family Maricaulaceae; genus Robiginitomaculum_B. The sequence goes on from JALWUB010000357.1 coordinate 3,100, forward strand.
CTCTCCAGGAGGGCCAAACGCCATCGCATGAGGCGCCAGCAGCTGCGGCACGGCACTGGCCCCTGAAGGCGCCCGCGCCGCGTTCAGCAACACCAGCGCCAGCCACAGGCGCAACAGCAGGAGGGCGATGCCGCGCACCCGGTCCAGCCGCAGGGGGGCGTGCAGGCGCAGCAGGCCGAATATGGCATTGCGCCCGGCGCCGCGCCGGAAGGCCGCATCCAGCGACAGCGGCCCGGCGCCAAGCAGCGCCACAAAACCCAGCATCAGGGCCCACAGGAAATTCTGTTCCGCCCCGGCATCGAACACGAAGGCCGCCAGCGCCACCATGGCCAGCGCCAGCGCAGCCAGCCGGGTGGCGAGCCCCGCCGCCAGCAGCAATGCGCCCATTACCGTGATCCAGATCACGATCATGACAGCCGCGCTGCCGGCATTGAGCCAGCCTTCGAAACAGGCATAAAGACTGGACGGGGCGGGCTGTCCCGGTGCCGCCAGTTTCAGCGCCGCGGCCAGCAAAAAGATCTGTGCCAGCCACAGGCGCATGCCCAGCAGCAGCAGCGGAAACAACACCACGCCCAGGGCCCGGCTTGCCATGTTGATTGACCGCAGGGCGGACAGCATCATTGCGCACTCCAATTGCG
>JALWUB010000358.1 GCA_026993275.1 Robiginitomaculum sp.
GGGCTGGGCTATCTCGAACATGTTGTTGCCATGGAAGAAATCAGCCGCGCCTCGGCCTCGGTCGGGCTGTCCTATGGCGCCCATTCCAATTTGTGTGTCAACCAGATCCGGCGCTGGGCCAATGCGGAACAAAAGGCCCGCTATCTGCCCAAGCTGATCAGCGGCGAGCATCTGGGGGCCCTGGCCATGTCAGAACCGGGCGCCGGGTCTGATGTGGTGTCCATGCGTTTGCGTGCCGACAAGAAGGGCGACCAGTATATTCTCAACGGCACCAAGATGTGGATCACCAACGGTCCCGGTGCCGATGTGCTGGTGGTCTACGCCAAGACCGATCCGGAGGCCGGCTCCCACGGCATTACCGCCTTCTTGATCGAGAAAGGCATGAAGGGCTTTTCCACCGCGCAAAAGCTGGACAAGCTCGGCATGCGCGGTTCCGACACCTGCGAACTGGTGTTCGAGGATTGCGCGGTGCCCCAGGAAAACGTCATGGGGCCGCTGGGCGGCGGCGTGAAGGTGCTGATGTCCGGCCTTGATTACGAGCGCGCCGTGCTCGCTGCCGGGGCGCTGGGCATCATGCAAAGCTGCATGGATGTGGTGTTGCCCTATGTGCACGAACGCAAGCAGTTTGGCCGCTCCATCGGTGAATTTCAGCTCATGCAGGGCAAGCTGGCGGACATGTATGTGCGCATGAATGCGGCCCGCGCCTATGTCTATGCGGTGGCGCAGGCCTGCGACCGCGGCCAGACCACCCGCAAGGACGCCGCCGGGGCCATTCTTCTGGCCTCCGAGACGGCCACCTGGATGGCACTGGAGGCGATTCAGGCGCTGGGCGGCAATGGCTATATCAATGACTATCCCACCGGGCGGCTGCTGCGCGATGCCAAACTGTATGACATTGGCGCCGGCACTTCCGAAATCCGCCGCTGGCTGATCGGCCGCGAGCTTTTTGCACAGAGTGGATAATGTTTTTTCTTGTTTTCATCAGCTTGGGTCTTGTGTCTCTCTTGCAGGGGCAAACAAAGGCTATGGATGAATCTGGCAAAGTCTGCATTGATGACCGGGCGGCCTTGCTGGCCCTGGATCAAAATGCCTTTGACCAGGATATGTTTGGCGGCTGGCGGGCGATCTCTTACCGTAAAGGGTGCGAGGAAGCGGCCGCCGGTTTGATCCAGGATTACAGGCTGGCGCATCCTGACGCCAAACAAGACATTCTATATTGGCATGAAGGACAGGTGCGCGCCGATATCGGGCAATATGACCAAGCCATTGCCTTATTCAAACATTCTTATGATTCACGATCCCAGAAGGCGTGGACATATTACGTCAAAGCCACAATTGCCTTTCTGGAGCATGACAGAGAAGCTCTTGAACAGAATTATGAGCAAATGCGCGCTCTGCCACGCCCGGACAACTGGAGCGAAATGTCTGACGCCTTCAAACAGAAGTTTGGCACATCAATTCGCTGGCCAATGAATATCGGCGTCGTTGAAGGCCTTTGCGAATGCTTTGATAAACCATACAGCGAAGCCTATCACTCCTGCAGCAAGCAGTCCTTCAAGATCACCAAACCTGATCCAAAAAACCCGGGCTAGCCAGATGGGCATTTGGTGCAACAAATGGCTTGCGCGTGCCTGGGAAAAGGCATGGCAGCGGTAAAAGTGAGCAACTTCGTCTTTGAGTGCGAGGCAACAGACGGGGCGGCGCGCTGCGGCGTGCTGGCCACGCCGCGCGGGGATATTCGCACGCCGGCCTTCATGCCCGTGGGCACGGCGGCGACGGTCAAGGCGCTGACCATGGACATGGTGCGCGATGCCGGGGCTGATATCATTCTGGGCAATACCTATCATCTGATGCTGCGCCCGGGGGCGGAGCGCATTCACCGGCTGGGCGGGCTGCACCACTTTTGCGGCTGGGACGGACCCATTCTGACTGATTCCGGCGGCTTTCAGGTGTTTTCGCTGGCAGCGCTGGCCAGAAAGACCGAAGAGGGCGTGACCTTTCAAAGCCATATTGACGGCTCGCGGCATTTGCTCACCCCGGAGCGCTCCATCGAGATCCAGGCCGATCTGCTGGGCGCCGACATTTCCATGCAGTTTGACGAATGCACGCCGTTTCCGGCCACGCATGAAGAGGCGCAAAGCTCCATGGAATTGTCCTTGCGCTGGGCCGAACGCTCACGCGCCGCTTTTGGCGAAAGAGAGGATCAGGCCCTGTTTGGCATCGTCCAGGGCTCGGTTTTTGAGGACTTGCGCGCGCACTCGGCCAAGGCCCTGACCGGCATGGGTTTTGACGGCTATGCGGTCGGCGGTCTGGCGGTGGGCGAAGGCTTTGACGCCATGGTGCAAACGCTCGGCCATACGGTGCCGCATTTGCCCGCCGACAAGCCGCGCTATCTCATGGGGGTAGGGCGGCCCGTTGATATTGTCGAGGCGGTGGCGCGCGGTATCGACATGTTCGATTGCGTCATCCCGACCCGCTCTGGCCGCCACGGCCAGGCCTGGAGCGATGCCGGGCCGGTCAATCTCAAAAAAGCCTGTTTCGCCGAGGACCAAAGGCCGCTGGATGAAACCCTCGATTGCCCGGCCAGCCGCGATTATGCCTGCGCTTACCTGCATCATCTGGTGCGCGCCAACGAATATCTGGGCGCAATCTTGCTGTCCTGGCACAATGTCGCCTATTTTGAAAACCTGATGGCGCGCATCCGCACCGCCATACGCGAAGGCAGGCTGGATGCGCTGCGCCAGCAGATCAGCGGAGCCTAAACCGGCTTGACATTGTGCTTGCGGCCACCGGCGCGGGCGTATTCCTGGGTGCCGCGTGTATAGATGCGGTCGCTTTCCAGGGCAGCCGTCGGGGTGAAGTCGAAACACGGATTGAGACGCTCATAGAGCGGTCCGAAATCGGTATCGACCGTGCAGCGGAACAATTCGTCAAACGAGGCATTGACGAAATAGGTCTGCTGAAAATCGTCAATGCGGTAATCGGTGCGCATGACCCGTTCCAGGTCAAAATGGATGCGGTTGGGCGAGCGCGCTTCAAGGGCAAATATGGATTCCTTGTTGGACGAGACAATCCCGGCCCCATAAATGCGCATGCCATGGGGCGTGTTGATCAGGCCAAACTCGACCGTATACCAATAGAGCGCAGCCAGCGCCTTGAGCCGGTCATAGCCCAGCGCCCGCAGGCCGCCCTTGCCATAGGCCTCCATGTAATCAGCAAACACCGGGTCGGTGAGCATGGGCACATGGCCGAAGACGTCATGAAACACGTCCGGCTCCTGGATATAATCAAGCTGTTCACGCTTGCGAATGAAATTGCCCGCGGGAAAGCGGCGGTTGGCAAGGTGTTCAAAAAACACATCATCGGGTACCAGGCAGGGCACAGCGACGACCTGCCAGCCGGTCAGTTTCATCAGCTCTTCATTGACCTGTTCAAAATCCGGTATGCCGCCCTTGCCCAGGTCAAGCGCTTGCAGGCCTTGCAGGAAAGCATCACAGGCACGGCCTGGCAGGCACTGCATCTGGCGTTCATAAAGGATGTCCCAGGTGCCGTGCTCTTCTGCTGTATATTCAGACCAGCCCTGATCGATGGTGAAGTCCTCGCGCACATTGCGGGTGCGCGGATCAGCGTAAATGTTGGCAGGGTCCATGAAATACCTCCGACTCCATCCCTCGCGCGGCAGACTATATCCCGCTTTGCCGGTTTTGGGGATGGACAAATCCGCGCACCCGCAA
>JALWUB010000359.1 GCA_026993275.1 Robiginitomaculum sp.
CGCGAGCAGGCCATTCGCATCGCCGTTATCGTCATTTGGCGTAATCGTCATTCCGGCGCAGGCCGGAATCCATCTTGAGGCATCAAAATGGGCCCCGGCCTTTGCCGGGGTGACGCGGGCGCTGGAGACGGGACTCGCTTGCAAGCTTCACAGGTCATGAAGAAAAAAACCGCATGGCCTGCCTGTCCTGTTTTTATCCTGACCAAGCCATGGGCCAGGCCATTCACAGGCCAGTTTCGACCACAAAAGCGGCAGTCCGGGGCAGCAACAGGCCATTTCGGGCCATGGCAAGCCATGACATGCGGGGATAAGCCTGAGCCTGTCCCCACAAGACCGCCGGGATGGATAATCAGGGTGTGCGGGACCGTCTCAAAGGGCTCTGCACGAACGAATGATATTGTGAATCAAGGCCCCATAAGGCTTTGCGGCTCAAGAGCGCTGCAAAGAAGGCCATCGTGCGCGCCCCACACACCCCCCTGAAAGCCTTATTCAGAGTCTCAAACGGCGCGGTTGGTCCAGGGAGAAACACCGCTATCTCCAGGGAAAGGCGGGGGCCGTTTTTCCAAAGCAAGGCACAACTGTCCCGTTCTGCCCGCCTGACTGTGCGTTCAGCCCTTTTGCAACCGGTCAATCACCGCCGCTGTCATCTCCTGCGTGCCCAGCGTGCCGCCCAGATCACGGGTGCGGGCGCCATCGGCGATGGCGGCAAAAATGGCGCCATCCAGTGCATCGGCGGCTTCGGGCGCGCCCAGGGAATGGTGCAGGGCCATGGCGGCGCTGGTGATGGCGCCAACCGGATTGGCAATGCCCTGGCCGGCAATATCCGGGGCGGAGCCGTGAATCGGCTCGTAAAGACCGTTTTGCCCAGCGCCCAGCGAGGCGGAGCCCAGCAAGCCGATGGAGCCGGCCAGCACCGAGCATTCGTCCGAGAGGATGTCGCCAAACAGGTTTTCGGTCAGCACCACGTCATAATCGCCCGGCTGGGTGATGAGTTTCATCGCCGCCGAATCGACCAGTTCATGGCGCAGGCCCACGTCCGCATAGTCGCGCGCATGCAAGTCTGTCACGGTTTCGCGCCACAACCGGCTGGTTTCCAGCACATTGGCCTTGTCGATGGAGGTGACATGATTGCGCCTTTGCCGGGCTGCCTCGAAGGCCACGCGGGCGGCGCGGATGATCTCGAAGCGCGAATAGCGGCACACATCGCTGGCGGTATCGCGCACCCGGGTCTTGTCGCCAAAATAGAGCCCGCCGGTCAGTTCGCGCAGGATCAGGATGTCCACATCCCGCACCCGCTCCTCGCGCAGGGGCGAAAACGCCGCCAGCGCCGGGTGCACCTTGACCGGGCGCAGATTGGCAAACAGGTTCAGCTCCTGGCGCAGGCGCAACAGCCCGGCCTCCGGGCGCACCGTGCCGGTGCCCCATTTGGGGCCGCCGACAGCGCCCAGAATGATGGCATCGGCGGCGCGGCAGGCCTCCAGCGTGGCATCCGGCAGGGGATTGCCGCACGCATCGATGGCGGCACCGCCAAAGGGGTGCTCTGCAAAGCTGAGGGACAGGCCAAAGCGCGCCGCGGCGGCCTCCAGCGCCGCGCGGGCCGCGGCGGCAACCTCTGGCCCGGCGCCATCGCCAGGCAGGACGGCAATGTTCTGGCTCATGCGTGTCTGGCCTCAAAACGCGCGATATCGGCTTCGCATTTTTGCAGGAAGGCGAGCGGATCGACGCCCTCCAGCAGACAGCGGCGGCCAAACGGCTCTATGGAAAATGTATGTGTCCAGTGCCCGGGCCGGGAGAGGGTGCAGGCTTCCAGGTCCACCACCAGCTCACAACCGGGATTGTCCAGCAGGTCCGTGTGAATGCCGGCCTCGACCTCGATCGGCAGCAGGCCGTTTTTCAGCGCATTGCTCTTGAAAATGTCGGCAATGCGGCTGCTGATGATGACGGCAAAGCCATAGTCCTTCAGCGCCCACGGCGCGTGCTCGCGCGACGAGCCGCAACCGAAATTGGCGCCGCCGACCAGTATGCGGTGCGCCTGGGGGTCCTTGCCCGCCAGGGGGTCGGAATTGCGCGGCTGGCCGGTTTCGTCAAAACGCCAGTCATAGAACGCATACTGGCCCAGCCCCGCGCTGCTGGTGGTGGTCAAGAAGCGCGCCGGGATGATCTGGTCGGTATCAATATCCTGCGCGGCCAGCACCAGGGTTTTCGAGCGCAGGGTCTTGAACGGCTTCAGCGGCATGGCATCAAGCGACACAGGGCACCTCCATGAATGCGCGCGGATCGGCGATCTCGCCCCAGACGGCACTGGCCGCGGCGGTGGCGGGCGAAGCCAGCACCGTGCGCGCGCCCTTGCCCTGGCGGCCGGCAAAATTGCGGTTCGATGTCGAAACCACCAACTCGCCAGGCTGGGCCATGTCGCCATTCATGGCGATGCACATGGAACAGCCGGGCAGGCGCCATTCGGCCCCGGCAGCCTTGAAGATCTCGTCCAGGCCCTCGGCCTCGGCGGCGCGGCGCACCGCTTCGGAGCCCGGCGCGACCAGCATGCGCACCCCCTCGGCCACCTTGTGGCCGCGCAAGATGCGCGCGGCAGCACGCAGGTCCGACAGCCGCCCGTTCGTGCACGAGCCGACAAAGACCACATCCACCTTTTCGCCCATGACCGGGCGGCCCGGTGTAAAGCCCATATAGGCCAGCGCCTCGCGTTCGAGCGCGCTGCATGGCTGCGGCGTGATCGAATCCACCGCCATGGCCTTGTCGGGAGACAGGCCATAGGTGATCATCGGCGCCATCAGCCGGGCGTTGAGCGTGATCTCCTTGTCAAACTGCGCGCCCTCATCGCTGTGCAGTGTGCGCCAGTCTTCCAGCGCTGCCTCCCAGGCCTCGCCCCTGGGCGCATGGGGCCTGTCCTTGAGCCAGGCAAAGGTGACCCGGTCCGGCGCCACCATGCCCGCGCGCGCGCCCGCCTCGATGCTCATATTGCACAAGGTCATGCGCTCTTCCATGTTGAGCGCGCGCACGGCCTCGCCGGCATATTCGATGACATGGCCTGCACCGCCGCCGGCGCCCAGCGCCGCCATCACGCACAAGGCCATGTCCTTGGCGCTGACCCCGGCGTGCAGGCGGCCGGTGATGGTGACGCGCAGGGCCTTTGGCTTGCGTTGCAACAGGCACTGGGTCGCCAGCACATGGCCAACCTCGGTGGTGCCGATGCCAAAGGCCAGCGCCCCGAAAGCCCCGTGGGTGGCGGTGTGGCTGTCGCCGCAGACCACCGTCATGCCCGGCAGGGTCAGGCCCAGTTCCGGCGCCATCACATGCACCACGCCGCGATGCGGGCTGTCCCAGCCATGCAGCGTAATGCCGAACGCGGAGCAGTTCTCCTCCAGGGCAGCGACCTGTTTGCGGGTCTCCTCGCTGGCATAGGGCGGCTGTTCATGCGCCGCGAAGGGCACGGTGGGGGTGGAATGGTCCATGGTGGCAAAGGTGCGCTCCGGGCGGCGCAGACGCAGGCCGCGCGCTTTCAGCGCAGCAAAGGCCTGCGGCGACGTGACCTCGTGCACCAGATGGCGGTCGATATAGAGCACCGCGGGCGCGTCCTCGCTCTGCGGCCGCACCAGATGGCGCTCCCAGATCTTGTCCAGAAGGGTTTGCGGGGCGGGATCAGGCGACATTCTTGACCCTTTCCTGTTCAGGGGTGTGCATGGGCTCCAGCCAGCCGTCC
>JALWUB010000360.1 GCA_026993275.1 Robiginitomaculum sp.
CCACCACCCGGTCCCGGCCGCCATAATCGCGCACCAGCCGGATGGCGCGCAAGGATTTTTGCGATTGCGCCAGGGCAAGGACGGCCTGGCCCTGATCCGCGCCGATTTCCAGGGCAAAGCACCCGCCCGGTTTCAGATAGTGCGGCAAGAGCGGCACGATGGCCCGATAGGCCTCCAGCCCGTCAGCGCCGCCGTCGAGCGCCAGGGCGGGCTCGTGGTCGCGCACTTCGGGCGCCAGCGCGGCAATCTCGGCGCTGGCGATATAGGGCGGGTTGGACACCACCAGGTCAAAGGGCGCCTGCGCGCGCGCAGCATCCCAGCCGCCCTGGAGCAGGCGCACGCGCCCGGCCAGGCCCAGATCCCGGGCGTTCTGGCGGGCCATGCCCAGGGCCTTGTCCGAAAGGTCGACCAGGACCGCTTCGGCTTCGGGCCATTCGCGCAGCAGTGCCAGCGCAATGGCGCCGGAGCCGGTGCCCAGATCGAGCAGGCGCAAGGCGCCGCCGGGCGCGTTGTCCAGCACCCACTGCACCAGGGTTTCCGTCTCCGGCCGCGGTGTCAGCACGTCCCGGCTGACGGCCAGGTCCAGGGACCAGAAGCCCCATGTGCCCAGAATGTGCGCCAGGGGCTCGCGCGCCTCGCGGCGGCGGCACAGCTGTTCCAGCCTGTGCGCCTGTTGCGTGCTCAGCTTTGCGTCCGGGTCCAGCCATGGCCGCGGCGCGCCATCACCGGCAACAAAGGCCAGCAAATGGCGCGCTTCCAGGGGCGCCTCTTCAATCCCGGCATGCAGCAGGCGCTCTGCCAGCGCCCTGCGCACCAGCGCCAGCCTGGCCCCGGCCCAGGCCGCCTGTGGCCGGGTCACGCCGCCGTCCCGTCTTCCAGCGCCGCCAGCCGCGCCGCCTGGTCTTCGGCCAGCAGCGCGTCGATGATCTCGCCCAGGGCTTCGCCGGCAATGACCTTGTCGAGCTTGTAGAGCGTCAGATTGATGCGGTGATCGGTGACCCGGCCTTGCGGGTAATTGTAGGTGCGGATGCGCTCGGAGCGGTCGCCGGAGCCGACCTGGCCCTTGCGGTCTGCCGCCCGTTGCGATTCGATGCGCGCGCGCTCGCGGCTATACAGCCTGGCGCGCAGCACCTGCATGGCCTTGGCGCGGTTCTTGTGCTGCGATTTCTCGTCCTGCTGGGAGACCACGACGCCGGTGGGCAAATGGGTGATGCGCACTGCCGAATCGGTGGTGTTGACCGGCTGGCCGCCCGGACCGGAAGCGCGGAACACGTCTATGCGCAAGTCCTTGTCGTCAATCTTGATGTCCACGTCCTCTGGCTCGGGCAGCACCGCCACGGTGGCCGCCGAGGTGTGGATGCGGCCGCCGGCTTCGGTTTCCGGCACCCGCTGCACCCGGTGCACGCCGGATTCAAACTTCAGCCGCCCGAAGGTGTTGGTGCCGCGGATCGAGGCAATGACTTCCTTGTAGCCGCCCATTTCGCCTTCCGAGGCCGAGACGCGCTCCATTTTCCAGCCCTGCAACTGGGCATAACGCTGATACATGCGCAGCAGATCACCGGCGAACAGCGCCGCCTCGTCGCCGCCCGTGCCCGCGCGGATTTCCAGCATGACCGGGGCCGAATCATCCTTGTCCCGCGGCAGCAGCATGAGTTGCAGGGCGCGTTCACGCGCGGGCAGATCCTGCTTCAGGCTCTCCAGTTCCTCGCGCGCCATGGCCTGCATGTCGGCGTCCTCGGTGCCTGCGGCCAGCATCTCTTCCAGCCCGGCGATTTCCGCGCGCAGGGCGTTGAGCTCCTGCGCCGCCCTGGCCACCGGCGCCAGCGCCGCATGCTCCTTGGACAGGGCGACGATTTCAGCACTATCGGAAGCCGCGCCCATGCGCGCCTCGACCTCGTCGAAACGCGCAATCACCTGATCAAGCCGGGACTGGGGAATACGGGCCATGTTATTGCGCCGCATCCTTGGCCGCGCGCATGGCCGCCGCACGGGCTTCGACCAGTTCGACAATGTGGTCGATCATGCTGTCATTGTCGCGCTTGTGATCGGCCTTGCCGGCGCAATAGACCATGCCATGGCCGGCGCCGCCGCCGGTATAGCCGATATCGGTATAGGCGGCCTCGCCGGGGCCATTGACGACGCAGCCAATGATGGACAACGATACCGGTTCGCGAATGTGGGCCAGGCGCTCTTCGAGCACTTGCACGGTCTTGATGACATCAAAACCCTGGCGCGAGCAGGACGGGCAGGCAATGATGCTGACGCCGCGGCTGCGCAGGCCAAGCGCCTTGAGAATGTCAAACCCGGCCTTGACCTCCTCGACCGGATCGGCGCTCAGGGACACCCGGATGGTGTCGCCAATGCCGGCCCATAACAGCGCGCCAATGCCAATGGCCGACTTGATGGTGCCGATGCGCAGGCCGCCAGCCTCGGTAATGCCCAGATGCAGCGGACAATCCACCGCGTCGGCAAGCTGCTGATAGGCGGCGACGGCAAGGAAGGGGTCCGAGGCCTTGACCGAAATCTTGTAGTCGCGAAAGCCGTGTTCCTCGAGCACCGCCACATGGCGCAGGGCGCTTTGCACCATGGCTTCCGGGCAGGGCTCGCCAAACTGTTCCAGAAGATCGCGTTCCAGCGAGCCCGCATTGACACCGATGCGCATGGCGCAGCCATGGTCCCTGGCCGCCTGCACGACATCGCGCACGCGGCTTTTGGCGCCGATATTGCCCGGATTGATGCGCAGGCAGGCGGCCCCGGCCTTGGCAGCCTCGATGGCACGCTGGTGATGAAAGTGAATGTCGGCAATGATGGGCACTGCCGCGCCGCGCACAATCGCGCCAAGGGCTTCGGTAGAGGCCTCATCCGGGCAGGAGACGCGCACCAGGTCCGCGCCAGCCGCTTCCAGCGCCCGCACCTGCGCCAGCGTTGCTTCAGCATCCGCAGTGTTGGTGTTGGTCATGGACTGCACGGCGATCGGCGCATCGCCGCCAATGGGCACGGCGCCGACCATGATCTGCCTGCAGGCGCGCCGTTCGATCGCGCGCCAGGGACGCAATGCGGCCATGGCATCAGTCATCACAAACCCGTCCGGGATCAAGAGAATGGTGTGATTGAGGTTTGACGCGCGGGCGCGATGCCGTCAACCGCCGCTTCAGCGTTATTGCTGTGCGAGCACGGCTTCGGAGCCCGGCAGTGCCGGGACATTGTCCAGCGTATGCTGGCGCGCCCAGTCCGACAGGGCTTCGGGAACCGCGGGAACGGCCGCGGCGGTGCGCGCCGGAATGCGCATGCCATACCAGGTCGCCAGCGCCAGGGCGCACACCACCACCAGGGCAATGCCGGTGCCTCTCGGCAGGCGAAAATCCACCCAGGCTGGTGCGGGCGCGGGCGACAGATCACCCAGAGGCGGCGCGTCATCATAAAAGTGTGCCTTGAATTGGGTGGCGATATCTTCGGCTGGCAGGCCAAGATATTTGGCATAACAGCGCACAAAGCCCAGGGCATAGGCTTGCGGCGGCAGCGCCGCCCGGTCCATGGCCTCTATGGCTTCCAGATAACGGCTGCTGATCTTGATTTCGATGGCAATGTCATTCAGGTCCGCGCCCGTCCGCAACCGCGCCTGTTGCAGCTGCATGCCAACGCTGTTTTCAAGAGTGTGTTCAGAGCTGCATGGCTCTGCCTGTTGTAACGCCAGCGCAGACGCGTCCATGGCATCCC
>JALWUB010000361.1 GCA_026993275.1 Robiginitomaculum sp.
CCAAGACACCCAAGGACTCCCCTGCCCTGCCCAATCTGGCCAAAAACAGCGCGCCGATCAGTGTTGAGGAGCGCAAAGACCGCATGGCCAGGGCGCAAAAGCTGATGCGCGCGCAAGGCATTGACGCGCTGGTGCTCGAGCCGGGCTCGGCACTGGTCTATTTTACCGGCATACGCTGGTGGCGGTCCGAACGCTTCACTGGCGCGGTGATTCCGGCGGAAGGCGACATGACGGTCGTCACCCCCTATTTTGAAGAACCTTCTGTGCGCGAGAGCATGGCCTTTGGCGATGATGTGCGCACCTGGAACGAGGATGAAAACCCGTTTGCCCTGGTGGCCGGCGCGCTGAAGGACCGCGGTCTGACAGGCGGCAAGATCGCCATAGAGGAAACCGTGCGTTATTTCATCGTTGATGGCCTGCACCAGAGCGCGCCGGGCTTTGCCACGGTTTCCGGAGCGCCGGTGACGCGCGGCGTGCGCATGTTCAAATCCCCGGCGGAACTGGCTTTGATGCAAACCGCCAGCGACATCACCATGGCCGCCTACCGCTCTGTCTATCCGCGCATCGAGGCTGGCATGCGCGCGCAAGACATCAGCGCCATGATGGACGAGACCACCCGCGCGCTTGGCGGCGAGCCGGAGTTTTCGCTGGTCTTGACAGGCGAGGCCAGCGCCTATCCGCATGGCTCGCACAAGCCGCAAATCGTGCGCGAGGGAGACATTGTGCTGATGGATTGCGGCTGCGCCGTGCGTGATTACAAGTCTGATATTTCACGCACATTCGTTTATGGCGCACCCACCAAAAAGCAGCGCAAGGTCTGGAACACCGTCAAGAAGGGGCAGGAGCTGGCACTGCAAACCGCGCAAGTGGGCACGCCCGCGGGCCAGGTCGATGATGTGGTGCGCCGCTTTTACGAAAGCCAGGGTTATGGCCCGGGCTATAAAATGCCGGGGTTGCCGCACCGCCTTGGCCACGGCATCGGCATGGATGGCCACGAACCGGTCAATCTCGTTCATGGCGAGACCACGCCCCTGGCGCCGGGCATGTGCTTTTCCGACGAGCCGGGGCTTTACGCCTTTGGCGAATTCGGCGTGCGCCTGGAAGACTGTTTTTACATGACCGAAGACGGCCCCAAACTGTTTTCCGGCCTGGCACCCTCGATTGATGATCCGATCGGGTAATTCAGCCCCTATGGCTTTTGCCCGCAGGGGCGTTCTTTCATGCGCGCGTGCCAGGCGCTCAAAAGGGGCAGTTTTTCCGCATCGGGCTGCCATTTCGCAACCCGGGCAAAGCCGATCGCGGCCAAGGCCGTGATGTCGGCTATGGTAAACCTGTCGCCGGCAACATAGTCGCGCTCGGCCAATTCCCCGTCCAGCCATTTGGCAACGCGCAGGAATGTCTTTTCGCCGCGCGGCGCCAGATCGGCAATCTGCTGCTCGATCACGGTGAAGGCCGGGTGGCCGTGGCGGATCCACCAGGCCAGCGGCAGCAGCAGCATGAATTCCATGCGGCGGTCCCACATTTCGATGAAGGCAGCCTCTTCGCCGGTTTCGCCAAACAGGTTTGGCTCCGGGTGCAGACTTTCCAGATACCGGCAAATGGCGCGGCTTTCGGTCAGCACGCGGCCGTCGTCGAGCTCAAGCGCCGGCAATTGCGAAAACGGGCTGATGGCGCGAAATGCCGCGCTCTTGTGTTCGCGCTCCATGATGTTCACAGGCACCATGTCGATATCGTCAATGCCCTTTTCGCAAAGGAACATGCGCACCCGTTCAGGGTTGGGGGCATAGGCTGCCGTGTAGAGCTTCATGAGCCAGTCTCCGTATTGCCGAAGGTCATAAGACGCTTATGGCACCTTTTTCGCAAGGCCGTTATGGCAGGCAGCGGCCGCGCGCAACACATTGACGGCCAGCGCCGCGCCGGAGCCGTCGCCCAGGCACAGGCCAAGGTCGAGCACGGGTTTCTTGCCCAGCCGGTCGAGCAAGGCCCGGTGCGAATCGCGCGGGGTGACCGAACCGGCAATGCAGTGCTCCACCGATGCAGGCGCTATACGGTGCAGCACGGCGGCGGCGGCGCAGGTGGCAAAGCCGTCCAGAACAACCGGGATGTGCTGGTGGCGCGCCGCCAGGATTGCCCCGGTGGCCGCGGCAATATCGCGCCCGCCAAGACGGCGCAGCACTTCAAGCGGGTCATCCAGATGGCCGCTGTGATGATCGAGAGCCGCGCCAATGGCCTTGGCCTTGACCTCCAGCATGGCGCTGTCATCCGCGGCAGACCCGGCCATCGCCCAAAATGCCGGCGTGCCGCCATAAAGCGCCAGTGCCATGGCCCCGGCAGCCGTTGTCGCCCCGGCGCCGGCAATGCCCAGGCAGAGGACATCGGGATTGTCTTCCAGAACCTGCATGGCATAGGCCATGGCCGAGGCACAGTCCGCCTCGCTCAGCGCCGCCTCGCGGGTGATGTCAGGGGTGGGGGTGTCCAGCGCCAGTTCAAAGACCTTGAGGCCTGCCCCGGCGGCCTCGGCAATCTGGTTGACGGCGCCCTTGCCTTGCAGGATCTGGTCGGTCAGGGCGCGCGCCTGGTCTGCGCCATAGCGCGACACGCCGCCCTGGACAATCTGGTGGGTGGAGGCAAACACCGCCACAAGCGGACGCTCCACATGCGGCGCGGCGCCCCCCTGCCAGGTGGCAAGCCAGACCGCCAGGTCTGCCAGGCGGCCCAATTCCCCTGAGGGCAAGGCGATCTGCTGTTGCCGCAACAGGGCCCGCGCGCGGGCATCTTCATCAGCTTGCGGGCTGTTCGCAATCAGGGTGCGCAGATCGTCAAATGGGGCACTGTCTTCGGCAATCGCCATGAATGTTCCCGTGATTCTGAAAACCCATTATGGCGCAAAACAGCACGCCTAAACAGATTCACCTTATGATATTTTCGTGATCATGCGGCCGCTCTCAGATCAGCCCCGCCAGCGGACTGGACGGGTCGGCATAGCATTTCTTGGCCATGCGTCCGGCCAGATAGGCCTCGCGCCCGGCAATGACCGCGTGCTTCATGGCCCTTGCCATGCGCACCGGATCGCGCGCTTCGGCAATGGCGGTGTTCATCAGCACGCCATCACAGCCCAGCTCCATGGCCTCGGTGGCATCGGACGCGGTGCCGACCCCGGCATCGACAATGACGGGCACCGAGGACTGCTCGACGATCAGGCGGATATTGACCTTGTTCTGCAGGCCAAGGCCGGAGCCGATCGGCGCGCCAAGTGGCATGATGGCTGCACAGCCCGCCTCTTCGAGCTTGCGTGCAAACACCGGATCGTCCGAGCAATAGACCATCACGTCAAAACCCTCATCAATGAGCATTTTGGCGGCGCGCAGCGTCTCTTCCATGTCCGGGTAGAGGTGTTTGGGGTCGGAGAGGACTTCCAGCTTGACCAGCTTCCAGCCCCCGGCCTCGCGCGCCAGGCGCAAGGTGCGCACCGCGTCCTCGCCGGTAAAACAACCGGCCGTATTGGGCAGATAGGTGTATGTTTGCGGATCAATATAATCCACCAGCATGGGCTCGTCCGGGTTGGCGATGTTCACCCGGCGCACCGCCACGGTGACCATTTGCGCACCCGATGCCTCAAGGGCGGCGGCATTTTGCGCATAGTCCTTGTATTTCCCCGTGCCGATAATCAGCCGCGAGTCGAATGCGCGCCCGGCAATCACCAG
>JALWUB010000362.1 GCA_026993275.1 Robiginitomaculum sp.
GCTTCTGGTCGTGGTCCTTGACCTGGTAATTGATTACCGCCCATTGCGATTGCAAATGGCTGATGCCGGAACTCAGATCATCGGCCGCCCGTGCAGGCAGAACGAAGAGCAGCGCGGCAGATATGGTCAGAAACAGGGTTTTCATGGTCATGCTCCAGAGTGTCAAAGCTGATGTTGAAAGAGGTTGCGGGCAATGCGGTCATTGGCGGCCAGCGAGCCGTCAACAAGGCGCGGCAAGACCGCATTGACGCGCACGAAGAAGCTTTCCGGAAAGCCCAGATACACGTCCTTCTTGCTGGCGATGATGGCCCGGACGATCTTTTTGGCGACCTGGTCCGGGTCATCCATGTTCATCCGCGTCAGTTCCGCATAGCGCATCACGGTTTCGTTGTTGAGCGGCGTCTTGACGGCCCGGGGGGCGATGTAGGTGACGTCAATATTCTCGCCCTCAAGCTCGCGGCGCAGGGCTTCGCTGAAGCCCCTCAGGCCCGCCTTGGCCGAGGAATAGGTGGCGAAATGGGCAAAATTGATGGAGCCGAAGATGGAGCCGATATTGACAATCTGCCCCCTGCCGCGCGCGCGCATGCCGGGCAGGACGGCCTGGCTGAGCAGCACCGGCGCAACCAGGTTGATCATGTAGGTCAGCACCACCGACTCCGGGGCCTGCTGCTCCAGCGGGCCGAAATACTGCACCCCGGCGAGATTGACCAGAATGTCCGGCTCGCTCTGCGCCAGCGCGCTGGCGATCGCGGCGATGCCCTCGCTGGTGGACAGATCGCCCTGGATCAGCTGCGCCTCGAAATCGAGACTGGGCACCCGGTCGACAATGCTCAGCCGCGCGCCTTTCTTGCGCATCAGCGCCGCAATGCGGCTGCCGAGCCCGCCGGCGCCGCCGGTAATCACCACGTGTTTGTCCTCAAGCCGCATCTTGAATCTCCGTATTGTGGGGGATGGCGGCAAAAACATTGCCGAAAAGGATGAACATGCGCTTCGCCATGTGCACGATATCGTCCTGGTCCTTCGGATCGTCGATCTGGCTCATGAGATTGGCGAAGAACTTCATGTGCTCCAGGTCCAGCGCCCCGTGCGAGGTCAGATAGGTAAAGCAATTGTCGCCCAGCCCCAGCTTTTCCTGAACCGCCCGGGCGCCAGCCGTGGCCAGCTGCGTGCTGGTGCCTTCGAGCACGAACACCATGCCGAAGAACGCCACCGGATTGATCCGGGTGATGGTGTCATAAGCGTAAGAGATCATCATTTCGGTGGCGAAGCGCGGCTGGCCATTGCGCACCGCTTCGGCGTCGCCGCCGGCATTGGCGATATCGCGCAGGATCCATTCCTCGTGGCCGGTTTCCTCCTCGATATACTCGTCCAGGGCGGCGATGAGGTGCGCCTTTTCCTTCGGCATGTGCGCCCGGGCGCACTGCATCAGCGGCACGGTGTGCTTGACGTGGTGATAGGCCTCGGTGAGATAGGCGATATAGGTTTCGCGCGAGATCTTGCCCTGCATGGCATCGACGATCTGCGGCACCTGGCGCAAGGCCTGCTGTTCTTCGGCAGTGTCGCGCACCAGGCGTTCGAAAAACGACAGGCTCTGGCCAGGCGTTTCGTAACTGCGCTCGATCATTTTGGCGTGCTCCTGTAAAATTGCTTTGCGGCGCGGCCGGCCATTGCCGGTGGCCAGGCCGTTGGCCGGGGTAAAGGGCATGGTCTTGGCCCAGTGGCGGATGCGCGCATAGGCTGGCAAGCGCTCATTGGCGCGCGCGATGGCCGCCGCCAGCGCCGCATCGTCAACATCGAAGCCCGAGGGCACGATCAAGGCCCCCAGCGCCGGGCGCGCCTCGCCATAGACAAGGGCCTGGGCGATCTGCGGCTCGGCCAGCAGCTCGCTTTCCACCCATTCGGGGGAAATGTTGCGGCCAAAACTGCTGATCAGAAGATTGGACTTGCGGCCTTCTATGATCAGGCGCCCATGGGCATCCAGCGTGGCCAGATCGCCGGTGTGAAACGGCACGCTGGCCGGCTTGCCGCCGGCATAGCCCAGAAACGCCGGGTTATGGATGATGATTTCGCCGCTGTCATCCAGTTCAAACGCCACATGCGGCAGCACCCGCCCGGCCGTGGCGGCATCATGATCCGCAGGCGTGTTGAGCGCCACCACGGAGGCCGCCTCGCTGAGGCCATAGCCCTGATAGACCGGCAGGCCCAGGGCCTTGGCCCGGTCCAGCAATTGCGGCGCCACCCGCGCCCCGCCCACGGCAATCAGGCGCATGTCCGGCAGGCTTTCTCCGGTGCTTTCCAGAACCGAAATCAGCCCGCCCAGGATTTCCGGCACCATGATGGCGCTGGTGGCCCGCCTTGCCCGCAAGCGCTCCGCCAGGACCTTGAAATCCGGCATGAACGGGTTGGCGAAACCGATGCGGTCCAGGGCCTCGATATGGCAACAGCCACCGGCCAGCAAGGCGGTATAGAGCCCGGCAACATTCTCCAGAAGCACCGCCAGCGGCAACACCGAAAAATGCACACCGGCATAATCGCTGCCAATGGCCTCGACCAGGGAGCGGGCGACCTGTTCCATGCCGTCCTGCGGCAGGCAGACGCCCTTGGGCGCGCCGGTGGAGCCGGAGGTATAGGTGATCTTTGCGGTGCCTTCGGGAAGCGGGGTCCTGCACCCGGCCAGACGCTGCACACCAGGCCTACGGGCACCGGAACCTGGTGGCAACGCCGTCAGAACGGCCGGGGCAGGATGGGGGGCGGAATCGCTGATCAGCCAGCCTGCGCCGCTGTCCTTGAGCGCATGCTCGCGCTGTTGCGGCGTGAAAAACGGCGGCAGCGGCACGCTGGTCAGGCCAGCCTGCGCCAGCGCCAGGTCCACGATCAGCCAGGCCGGGCTGTTGCCCATGTCAACGGCCACGGGCGCGGCGGGCGTGCACAGCGCCTTGATCTGCTCAGCGGTTTCCGCAATCAGGGTGTCGAGTGTGCCATAGCTGCACTGCCAGTCGGCACTGGCCAGGGCCGGCGTCTGCGGGGCCGTGCGGGCGCGGGCGCTGATGGCGTCGATGACGGCGCTCATGCGGCCAGCTCCATGTCCGCAAACGGCCGGTGCAGGCGCGAAAACAGCGGCTGGCCCTTGTCCTGGCCGTGGTCATTGACCGCGCGGCTGACCGGCAACAGCCGGCAGCCCGCGGCAATATCGCCAAACAGGACCTTGGGAGACGTTTCGTAATAGCTGCCCCAGCTTGCGCCCTGGTCCGGCAGGCGGGTCTTGTCGGCCGCCGCCAGCAAGCGCGGATCCAGGCCAAGGCGGCCGAAAAAGCGTTGCAAGGCCCTGGTGCCGGTAATGGCGGCATATTCCATGCCATTGGCATGCAGATAATTGGCCAGCACCATGAACAGGAAGAAGGTGGCGCCATGGCCGGTCGAGGCCAGGCTGCCCAGTTCCGCGATGACGCTGCGGCGCACGGGCGTATGCAGATGGGCGCTGATTTCGTCCTCGATGCTGCGGTCCAGATACTGTTCCAGAAACAGCTTTTCATCGCGGGCGAAGCGAAATCCGATGGCCGCGAGAATCTCGCCCGAGGCATCGCGGGCGCTCATCAGATAGGGATAGTGCATGCGCACCTGTGCGCCATAGGCCTGTGCATAGGTCTTTTCGATGAAGGCCTCGACCCGGCGCCGCTCGGGCAGAAAGTGCTGGGTCAGGGAG
>JALWUB010000363.1 GCA_026993275.1 Robiginitomaculum sp.
GCGCCGCGGGCCTGCTGGAAGAGGCCTGGGCCTCCAAGCCGCACCCGGCGCTGGCGCTGGCCTATCGCGACCTGAAGGAGAACGAAAAGCCCCGCGCCCGGGCCAAGCGCCTGCGCGGCCTGGCGCACTTGAACCCGGAACACCGCGAAAGCCGCATCTTGCTGGCCGAGGTAGCGCTCGAGGAACATGATCCGAAGGCGGCGCGCGCGGCCTTGCAGCCGGTGCTGGAGGCCGAACAGCCGCCATCGTCGCGGCTGTGCAATCTGATGAGCCAGATCGAGCGCGCGGCGGGCAACAGGGACGAGGCCACGGCGTGGCTGCACCGGGCCATGAGCGCGCCGGGCGAGCCGGACTGGTCCGACCTGGACCCGGAAGGCCCGGCCTTCGGCTATCGCGACGAGGACTGGGCCCGGCTGGTATACAGCTTTGGCGATGCCGGCGAACTGATCCACCCGCGCCACGAGCGCTTCGAGCGGGTGCCGCTGGAGCCTGGCCAGGTGCTGTTTCTCGAAGCGCCGGAAGAGCCGGATTCGGCGTCAGAGCCGCAACAGCCGGAGGCGGGCGAGGCCGCTCTGGCCGGGGCGGCGGATGCGGATGCTGCCTCTGGCAAGACCGGGGACGGAGCGGACGGCGCTGCGGCAGATGCACCGGATTCGCCTGCACCAGCGCCAAAGCGCGCCAAACGCAGGATCTTGCCATCGCGCAAGCGCGGCCCGGCCAGAAAACGGGCAAAACCCAGGGCCGCCAAACCGCCAGCGGCGGCGCAAGGGTCTGGCACAGAGGGCCGCAAGGCCGAGCCCCCGGCCAGCCCGGACATGGATGTGGCCGGGTTTCCGCGCCAGCCTGATGATCCCGGTCCGCTGATCGAGGATGACGGCGATGCCGCCAGCCCGTTATCGCGCAAGCGCAAGGTGCATTGACAGGTCCGGCCTGCCAAAGCCTGCCGCGGGCTCTTGCCCGCGCAGCAGCGGGGCGCTAGGAAACGCCTCACCATGCCGCATTAGCTCAGTTGGTAGAGCACATCATTCGTAATGATGGGGTCGGGTGTTCGAGTCACCCATGCGGCACCACCTGCTTTCCTGGCGGCAAGCCCCTCCCCTACAGACTGCGTTCCTCGTGCTCTTCCACCAGGCGCTGGTTATAGGCCAGCAGGGCGTCCTCGCGGGAGATATAGCCGATCACCTTCTGGTCGCCATAGCGCGAGCGCACCGGCGCGCCGTCCAGGTTTTCGGCCTTCAGCAGGCCCAGCGCCCGGCCCAGCGTGTCGTCGGCATAAAGCGCGGCGCCCTCCATGCTGACCTCCTTCTTGAGGCGGCTGATCGGGGTCATGAAATCGCGCACCCGCACGGTTTGCAGGATCAGGCGCTGCGGCCCCTCGCGCAGATGATAGCCGCGCAGTTCGATCTGTTTCTGGAACACATTGCCGCGGGTCACCCACTGGGTCAGCACCGTGGCCAGCGACACCGCCAGCAGGACCGCGATCGAGGCCTCGTAGGACTGGGTCAGTTCGAACACGATCAGGGTGGTCGAGATCGGCGCGCCCAGCACCGCGCCGGACAGCGCCCCCATGCCGACAATGGCGAAGAACTCCTGCGCTGCGGCGCCCTCGCCCAGCACCACTCCGGCCAGGGCGCCAAAGGCCGCGCCGGTCATGGCACCCAGATAGATGGACGGCGAAAACACGCCGCCGCCAAAGCGGAATGACAGCGCAATCACGGTGGCAATGATCTTGGCGCCCACCAGCATGAGCAGCAGGGCCAGGCCATAGCCGCCATGCAGGGCGGTGCTGGTGGCCTCATAGCCAACCCCCAGGACTTGCGGGAAGGCAATGCCCATGGCGCCCAGAAGCACGCCGCCCAGCGGCGGCAGCGCCCACAGCGGCAGGCCGGCCCGTTTGGCATGCTTTTGCACGAACAGGGGCCCGCGCACGATCAAGGTGGCAAAACCGATGGCAAGAGCGGCGCAGACCAGGCCGAGCACCACGGAAGCGGGGAAATCCACCAGTCCGGCCTTGGGCACCGGCGGCAGCACAAAGGCGGGCTGTGCGCCCAGATAGGTGCGTGCCACCACTGCCCCGGCTGTCGCCGCCACCGCCGTCGGGGCAATCACCCGCAAGGCGTAATGGCCGAGCACCACCTCGAGCGCAAACAGCAGTCCCGCCAGCGGCGCATTGAACGAGGCGGCGACAGCAGCGGCCACGCCGCAGGCCAGCAGAGTGCGGGCATTGCGCGGTTTCAGCCCCAGCGCGCGCGAGGCCAAAGCGGCCAGCGTGCCGCCCAGATGCACCGCCGGGCCCTCGCGCCCGGCGCTGGCGCCGCTGCCGAGCGAGACAAAGGTGATGATGGCGGACATCAGGCCGGTGCGAAACCGGATATTGCCCTTGCCGACGGCGCGCGCCTCGATCACCTCGGCAACGCTTTGGGCGCGCAGCTCGTCCAGTGCCCGCAGGCGCCGGGCCAGCAGCAGCAGGGCGCTGACAGCGAGCCCGCCAATGATGGGCGCCAGCCAGACCTGCTCCCAGGGCAGGGCCGCGGCCGTGCTGGCAAGACGTTCTTCGGAACTGCCATAAAGCAGGCCCTGAACCGCCAGAATGGACAGGCGGAAGCCGAGCGTGGCAAACCCCGCCACCGTGCCGATGGCCCCCGCGGTCAGCCACAGCAGCACCGGGTGGTCGGCCTGATGGTGTATCCGGCCCGCCAGCCAGCGCAGCCAGACGGCAAGGGAGTGGTGATGATGGCGGTGGCGGTGATGGTGGTGGCGGGCTGGTCCATGCGTGGCCGCTGCCGAAGCCTCCTCGGAAGGTGCGGGCTCCGGCGGCAGGTCACTCATGCGCTCTCTTTGGTGTAATGGTTAAACAGCCAGACCCGCACGGCACTGGCCAGTCCGCTCTTTTCTGGACTGTCTGCACGGGATTTGTCAATCTCGGCAACCAGACGGGCCAGGGGCTTGCCGCTTTCCCTGGCGGCCTGTTCCAGCGCCGCCCAGAATTCCGGCTCCAGAGCCAGTGAAGTGCGGTGGCCGGCAATGGCGAGGGATCGTTTGACAAGCACGTCTGCATACTCCTGATGTCTGACCTGCAGACACATAAGCGATTTGGCGCCGGCCGCAAGGCGACGCTTCGTCGCGGCCGGAGCCCTATTGCGGGCCGGGTGTCTTGCGGTCAAACACGCTGATGGTATAGCTGCAAGGATCCTGTGCCGCCGCTGGAACGGGCGTGCGGCTGACCAGCGACCAGTGCTCTGGCGGCAAGTCCGCAAACCAGGCATCGCCAGGCACATCCAGGGGGATTTCGGTCAGATAAACCCGGTCCGCCAGCGGCAGGGCGAGCCGGTAGAGCGCGGCGCCGCCAATCACCACCATTTCAGACGCGCCGCCGGCCAGGGCGCAGGCGCGGCCATGGTCCAGCATGGCGTTGAAGTCCTCAAACACCCGCGCGCCGGGGGCCT
The DNA here is from genome assembly GCA_026993275.1 of Robiginitomaculum sp. Classification (GTDB taxonomy): domain Bacteria; phylum Pseudomonadota; class Alphaproteobacteria; order Caulobacterales; family Maricaulaceae; genus Robiginitomaculum_B. The sequence goes on from JALWUB010000363.1 coordinate 3,447, forward strand.
CAAAGCCCGCATTGCGGCTGAGCACCAGATTGTCGCGCCCCGGCAGGGGCTGCACATAAAGCGACTCCCAGGTCTTGCGCCCCATCAGCACCGGCTTGCCCAGGGTGGTGCGCTTGAAATGCGCCAGTTCCGAGGGGATATGCCAGGGCATCTTGCCCGCATGGCCGATGACGCCGCCGCGCGCGCGGGCAACAATCAGGGCAAGACGGATTTGCTTGGCCGCAGGCATCGGTCTATCAGGGGGCTCCATTGGGCAATCACGGGGCCAGGGGCTGGCGGATGAACACTCTTAGCATGCGTCTTTGGCGGCTGAAATGGACATTTGTCTATATCGGCCTCATTCCGCTGGTGAACTGGTCGTTCGCCTGGGCCCCAAACTGGGTGCTGGGACCGGGCTGGACATTCAATCCGGTGACCGTGGTGACCGGTCTGGTGCTGGTGGTGCGCGACTTTGCCCAGCGCGAGATTGGCCACCGGGTGCTCTATGCCATGGCCGTGGCCCTGGTGCTGACGGTATTTCTCGCCGGGCCGCAACTGGCGCTGGCTTCGGGCGGCGCCTTTGCCATAGCCGAACTGGCGGACTGGGCGCTTTATACCTTCACCGGCTGGCCGCTGTCGCGCCGGGTGTTCATCTCCTCGCTGATCGCCGCGCCGATCGACAGCGTCGCGTTTCTCTATGGTGCCAACTTCATCCGCGCCGGGTCGCTGACCTTCGCCAACGCCTTCATGTCGGTGGCCGGCAAAATGGTTGGCGCGGTGGTGGTCGCCTATGTGATCTGGCGCGGCGAGCGCAAGACGTCTATGCTGGCGGCAAAACCTGCAAAGGGAGCGCCCAACCCATGATTACCTGTTATCTCAAATATGTCGTCGATCCGCTGAAGCTGGATGATTTCGAACACTATGCACGCTTGTGGATTCCGCTGGTCAACCGCCTTGGCGGCACCCATCACGGCTATTTTCTGCCCCATGAAGGGGCCAACAACATTGCCTATGCGCTGTTTTCCTTTCCCAGCCTGGCCGATTACGAGCGCTACCGCCGCGAGGCGGCCGATGATCCGGACTGCCAGGCGGCCATGGCCCATTACCGCAAGACCCGCTGTTTCCTGAGCTTCGAACGCAGTTTCATGCGCCCGGTGTTCGAGGGCGATTAAACCGCCACCTTGGCCGTGATCGCCGGATGCGGGTCATAGCCGCTGAGCGCAAAATCGTCATAGACAAAGTCGAACAGGCCGTGCACGTCCGGGTTCAACTCCATGCGCGGGAGGGCGCGGGGGGCGCGCGACAATTGTTCCCTGGCCTGGTCCAGATGGTTCAGATAAAGGTGCAGATCGCCAAAGCTGTGCACGAATTCGCCGGGCTTGAGCCCGGTCACCTGCGCCATCATCATGGTGAGGAGCGCGTAAGAGGCGATGTTGAACGGCACGCCCAGGAAAATATCCGCCGATCGCTGGTAAAGCTGGCAGGAGAGCCGCCCTTCCGCGACAAAGAACTGGAACAGGCAATGGCAGGGCGGCAGCGCCATCTGCTCCAGATCCGCCGGGTTCCAGGCCGAAACGATGATGCGGCGCGAATGCGGCGTCTCGCGAATCTGGCGCACGGCCGTGCTGATCTGGTCAATGACGCGGCCATCCGGCGCCGCCCATGAACGCCATTGCTTGCCATAGACCGGGCCAAGCTCGCCATCTTCATCGGCCCATTCATCCCAGATGCGCACGCCGTTTTCGCGCAAATAGGCAATGTTGGTGCTGCCCTTGAGAAACCACAACAGTTCGTGAATGATGGATTTGAGATGCAGTGTCTTGGTGGTCAGCAGCGGAAAGCCGTCTTCAAGGTCATAGCGCACCTGGCGCCCGAACACGCCGCGCGTGCCCACCCCGGTGCGGTCAGAGCGCTCGACGCCGCTCTCATAGACCTCGCGCAACAAATCCAGATATGGCCGCATGGCTGTGCTCCCGGTAATAGGATAGACTGATTCCGGCGCCTTGGCGCAAGTGGTGTAAAGGGGGTGTCATGAGCGCAGCAGAAAACGGCAAGGCAGGGCCGGACAGCCCGGTGCAGGCCATGAGCGGCCCGGCCTTTGGCCTAGTGGATTATGCCGTGCTGGCGCTGGCCGGGGCATTGTGCGGCGGCCTGTTGTGGCTGCTGGCAGACAGCGATGCCGTCAGCGAGTCCCTGAAACTGCCGCTGGCGGCGCTGGCCCTGTCCCTTGCCGCCGGATTTGGCCTGTTCTGGTCACGCCGGAGCATGACGCTGCGGCTGGGTTTCATCATTGCCCTGGCGCTGTTGCTGACGGTCTTGACCTGGGATGGCCATGGCGGCAAGGCCAGTGATGCGGATGCTGCGCTTGTTTTCTGGGCGCTGATTGGCGCCCCGCTTTTGGGCTTTTTGCTGAGCGCCCTGGCCCGTGCCAGCCTTCGCGAACACAGGCTGATCTGGCCGTACCGGGTCTTGTGGCAGGCCGGGGCGTCCATCCTCGCCGATGGCCTCATGGCCCTCTTTGTCGGCCTTGCCAGCGTGATTTTCGTGGCGCTGTGGGGCGTGGCCTTCAAGGCCTTTGGCATGGAGCACGCCGCCGCCATCATTCATCACGGCGCATTCCTGGCGCCGCTTGGCGGTGCTGCGGCGCTGATGGCGGCGGGCCTGGCGCGCACCAATGCGCGGCTCGGCGAGGCGGTGCGCAATGTGCTGCTGATCGGCTGCCGCATCGGCCTGCCGCTGGCGGCGGTGTTTTCGGTTCTGTTCACCGCGGGCCTGATTGCGGGCGGCCTGAAGGGGTTGCAGAACGTGCCGCTGACGCCCGCCGGGGTGCTGCTGGCGCTGGCACTGATGACGGCGCTGTTGTTCAACGGCGTTTACCAGGATGGCGCCAAGCCGCCGCCGCGCTGGCTGCGCGTGCCGGCCTGGCTGGCCCTGGCCGCCTTGCCGGTCTATGTGCTGGCCGCCGCCGCGGCACTGTGGATGCGGGTGCAGGCCTATGGCCTGACGCCGCTGCGCATGATTGCGCTGATCGCACTCATTCTGATGAGCCTCTATACGGTGTTGCTGCTCGCCGGACTGGCCAGCGAACTGTTCGCCAGGCGGCTGTCCCGCTGGATGCCGCCAGTGGCCAGGCTCAACACCGCCATGGCGCTGGTGTGGGTGGCCACGCTGATCTTGCTGCGCACGCCTGTGCTCGACCCGCTGGCCTGGTCGGCCAACAACCAGGCGGCGCGGCTGCTGAACGGCAAGGCGAGCGCGGCGGACTTTGATTTTGGCTTTCTGCGTTTTGCGCTGGGCAAGCCCGGGCGCAAGGCACTGGACCGGCTGGCGCAGCAGGATGACCCCGCCATCAAGGCCGGGATCGCCCGCGCCAAGGCGGCCAAAAGCTATTATGACTACAAGGCCAATGCGGCGCTGGCGCAACAGCGCGTCAAGACGGCATCCCCCGCGGACAAGGCGCTGGTGCAGCTCAATGCGGTGCTCGCGCCCACAGGCCTGGTGATGAATGATGCGGCCCAGTTCGATTATGGCGCGCTCGCCTATGGAGACAGTGCGGCAGGCAAGGCCGCCTGGAAGGCCCTGCAGGACTGGCTGGCAGAGACGGACTCGGCACAGGATGCCCAGGTGCGCAGCCTGCGCGCGCAGGTGCACCAGGGCGTGCTCGCCGCCACCCTCGCCAAGTCCCTGCAAGGCTGGCGCAGCGCGCAAAAGGCGGCTGGCACCTTCACGAAGGATTTTGAGCGCGACGCGCAAGAAAGAGGGCATGCGGCCGCGCTGCTCAGCGGCATGGCGGGCGAAGACCGCGCCGTGCGCGCCCTGTTCAAGGACCGCACGCGCCTTGATGGCAACCCCGATGCGGCGGCGATGCTGAACCTGCTCAGGGCTGGCGCCTATGTGGACGCCATGGACCGGCGCCATCTGGAGAGGCTCAAGGAATTGCTGGACGGCAAGCCCTGGTTTGCACCACTCGAAATTGACCTGGCCACGGAACAGGACGCCTGGCTGATCGTGCTGCACGGGGAGCACGACCCGGAGTTTCAGGCAGCAGTGCTCAAGGCGCTGCGCCCGCGGGCCGAGGCCGGGCTGTTTGATGGCCGCCGCTATGCACTGCTTTATGACACATGGGCGCGCGCACAGGGCAAGCCCCAGCGCTATGGCACGCAGCTGGTGTGCCGCCATGGCCGCTGGGTAGCCGATGACATTGCCGCGCCGAAGGGCCTCGCCGCGCGCCGGGCCAAAATGCACCTGAAGCCGCTGCGGCAGGTCTTGAAAGCGAAAAATGCCCGCCGTAAGGGCTGTCAGGGCTGAAGGGTCTGGTTGACCCCCGCCCGTGGGGTGGTTAGGTGCGCATGTGTGTTGCCGGAGCCGCCCCATGACCAGCCTTGCCGAACTTGCTGCGCAGACCAGAACCTGGCCTTTCGAGCAGGCGCGCGCCTTGCAAAAACGCATTGAGCGCTTCGGGCTGACTGGCGATGCGGTGATTTTCCAGACCGGCTATGGCCCGTCCGGCCTGCCGCATATCGGCACCTTTGGCGAGGTGGCGCGCACCTCCATGGTGCGCCTGGCGTTCAACACCCTGACGGAAAATCGCTATCCGACAAAGCTGATTGCGTTTTCGGATGACATGGACGGCTTTCGCAAGGTGCCGGGCAATTTGCCCAATCAGGACATGCTCAAGGAGGCGCTGGGCTTGCCCCTGAGCAAGGTTCCGGACCCGTTTGGCGAATATGAGAGCTTTGCCGCGCACAACAATGCGCGCCTGCGCGCCTTTCTCGACCAGTTCGGCTTTGATTACGAATTTGCCTCTTCGACAGACTATTACACATCCGGGCGCTTTGACGAGACGCTCCTGACCATGCTGGAGCGCTTCGACGAGGTCATGGCGATCATGCTGCCAACCCTGGGCGAAGAGCGCCGCAAGACCTACTCCCCGTTTCTGCCCATCAGCCCCAAGACCGGCCATGTGCTGCAGGTGCCGACCCTTGAGCGCAATGTCGCGGCGGGCACCATCGTCTTTGAGGACGAAGACGGCAAGCGCCGCGAGGTGCCGGTCACCGGCGGCCATGTCAAGGTGCAGTGGAAGCCCGACTGGGCACTGCGCTGGACGGCCCTGGGGGTGGATTATGAAATGTCCGGCAAGGACCTGATCGATTCCGTGCGCCAGTCCTCGCGCATTTGCACGGTGCTCGGCGGGCGGCCGCCAGAGGGCTTCAATTACGAACTGTTCCTGGACGAGAACGGCGAAAAGATTTCCAAATCGCGCGGCAATGGCATCACCGTCGAGCAATGGCTGAAATATGCAACGCCGGAGAGTCTTTCGCTGTTCAATTACCAGAAGCCCAAGACCGCCAAACGGCTCTATTTTGACGTCATCCCGCGCACCAGCGATGAGTATCTGCAGCACCTGGCGGCCTATCCAGGCCAGGACGCGGCGGCGCGGCTGAAAAACCCGGTCTGGTATATCCATGACGGAAAGGTGCCGGAGGAGACGAGCCCGATTGCGTTTTCGCTGCTGCTCAATCTCGCCTCCGCCGCCTCGGCCCATTCCAAGGATGTGCTGTGGGGCTTTATTGCGCGCACCGTGCCCGGGGCGACGCCGGATACGCACCCGCTGCTGGACCGGCTGGCGGGCTTTGCCGTTGCCTATTTCCAGGATTTCGTCTTGCCGAACAAGCAATACCGCGCACCGACGGACAAGGAGCGCGCGGCCTTGCAGGATTTGCGCAAGCGGCTGGCCGCCTTGCAGGGGCAAAATCCCGATGCCGTGGCGATCCAGAACGAGGTTTATGCCGTCGGCAAGGAACACGCCTTCGAGCCGCTGCGCAGCTGGTTCGGCGCGCTTTACGAAGTGCTGCTGGGGCAGAGCCAAGGGCCGCGCTTTGGCTCGTTCGTGGCCATTTATGGCGTGACCGAAACCCTGGCGCTGATTGATGCGGCACTGGCTGGGCAATTGTGCGCCGCCGAGCCGGAATGACGCGGGTCACAACTGCGTTAGAGGCCCTGCACAAACGCGCTGGAGGGCGCTAGAAGAAGCCGTGCCGGTTTGCAGCGGAGAATGTGATGCGCCTGTTTTCATCCCTTTTGGCGGCCCTGGCCATGCTGGCGGCCGGTCCGGCTTTCGCCAGCACCGCCAAAACCGACAATGTCACGGCCACGCTGGAGCCCGATGTCACGGTAATCGCGCCGGGCGGGCAGTTTTATGCGGTGCTGGACATGCGCATCCGCAAGAACTGGCACACCTACTGGCTCAATCCCGGCGATGCCGGCGAGCCGACACGCATTGACTGGACCCTGCCCGAAGGCCTGAGCGCGGGCGAGATCCTGTGGCCGGTGCCAAGCACCATCGCCCTCGGCCCGCTGGTGAATTACGGCTACAAGGACGAGGCGGTCTTTCTGGTGCCGATGCAGGCTTCGGCGTCCTTGCCGCCCGGGCAGGAACTGACGGTGTCCGCCCATGCCACCTGGCTGGTGTGCGAGGAAATCTGCATACCCGAGGATGGCCGCTTCACTTTCACGCTGAAAACCGGGCCGCAAACGGTTTTCGACCCCAAATGGCACAAGATCGCCACACAGGCACTGGCGCGCATGGCCAAGCCCGATGCGCGCATCACCGCCAGCGCCGCGCTGAAGGGCGATGTGTTGCGCTACAGCTTTGCCGGGCCGGGCCTGGAGACGGCCAGGGCGCCGTATTTCTTCCCCGCCGATACCGGCGCCGTGCGCCATGCCGAGCCGCAGCGCATCAGCCGCGGCCCCAATGGCTTCACCCTGTGGACCAAGCCGGGATTTCGCGCCAGGGATGAAGGGCTGAACGGGCCCATTGAGGGCATTTTGAAGCTCAAGGACCGCGCCATTGCGCTGAGCGCCGTGCCGGGGCCTGCGCCGCAGGGCACCGGCGCCGAAACGCCGCCGCAAGTGCAGGCGGGCAAGGCCGGTGCAGGCGGGCTGCTGAAGGCGCTGCTGTTTGCCTTTATCGGCGGCGTCATCCTCAACCTGATGCCGTGCGTGTTTCCGGTGCTTTCCATGAAGGCCATGGGCTTTGTGCAGCGCGCCCATGACGAGCGTTCCGAAATCCGCCGCCACGGGGCCTTGTTCATGGCCGGCGTGCTGGTCTCCTTCGTGGCGCTGGCCGGATTGCTGATTGCCCTGAAAGCCGGCGGCCAGCAGATCGGCTGGGGCTTTCAGTTGCAATACCCGCCCTTTGTGGCGGCGCTGGCGCTTCTGTTCTTCGTGCTCGGCCTGATGCTGCTGGGCTTTATCCATTTTGGCGGCGGCCTGATGGGTCTGGGCTCATCTCTTGCGCAAAGGGGCGGCAATGCCGGGGCCTTCTTTACCGGCGTGCTGGCGGTGGTGGTGGCCTCGCCCTGCACCGCCCCGGCCATGGGCTGGGCGCTGGGCTATACGCTGACCCAGGGGCCGGGGCCGACGCTGGCCGTGTTCACGGCTCTGGGGCTGGGCTTTGGCGCCCCGTTTTTTGCACTCAGCGTCTTTCCCGGCCTGTTGCGGCTTCTGCCCAAGCCCGGCGCCTGGATGGTGCGCTTTGGCCAGCTCATGGCCTTTCCCATGTTTGCCGCCGCCATCTGGCTGATCTGGGTGCTCGATGGCCAGGCCGGGGCACTTGGCGTTGCCGCGGTGCTGGCCGCCATGGCGCTCATTGGCTTCGCCGTCTGGGCCGCCCGCGGCGGCCGTGTTGGCAAGACCAGCGCAGTTATCGCCCTCATTGCCGTCCTGGCGGTGCTGTGGGCCGGGCTGAACGGCAAGGATGCCAGCGCGCTGGCGCCGCAGCCCTGGCAGCCGGGGCTGGCGCAGGCCTTGCGCGATCAGGGTCATGTGGTGTTTGTCGATTTTACCGCCGACTGGTGCCTGACCTGCCAGGTCAATGAGCGGGTGGCCCTGTCCAGCAAAAAGGTGCAGCGCGCCTTCAAGACGGCCAATGCGGTCTATCTCGTGGCCGACTGGACCAATCGCAATGATGATATTGCCAGGGCGCTGGCCCGCCATGGCCGCGCTGGTGTGCCGCTCTATCTGGTCTACCGGCCCGGCGAAGCCAAGCCCATCATCCTGCCGCAACTGCTCACCGAGGGCCTTGTGATCAAGGCGGTAAGCGGCTCTGGTGAGTAAATCCGTCGCATGTCCAGCCTGGCGCAAGTGTGAGAGCATGGCACCATGCACGGCCCTTCACAGCGCACGATCCTGGCGTTCTTACGCTTTGGCGTGGCGGCGGCCCTGGCGGCTGCGGCGCTGATTGTGTCCGTTACCGGAGCGCATTAAACATTAAAAGAGGCCGTCGGCCCTGGTTTAACCACCCCTGAACAGCGACAGGATGATTTGCGGGCGGGAATTGGCGATGCCAAGGGCCTGGGCGCCCAATTGCTGCTGCACCTGCAAGGCCTGCAATTTGGCGCTTTCAGCGGCTAGGTCGGCATCCACCAGATTGCCGACACCGACATTGAGCGAATCCGTCAGCTTGGTCACAAAAGTGCTGTGCGCCTCGATTTTCTTGACATCCGAGCCGAGATTGGCCAGCGCCTGATTGACATTATCCAGCGAGGTCTTGACGGCGCTGACCGCCGCCTTGGCCAGGGTCACCGTGCCCAGGCTGGCGGTGGCTGACAGGGTAATGATCGAGCCGCCAAACGACATGTTCTGGGTTTTCAGGGTCAGTGTCCGGGTGCCATCGGCATCGGCGAGGAACTCGATGCCGGGCGAGTTGGAACTGTCGAGGATATTGGCGCCATCGAAGGAGGCATTGGCCAGGATGGTGGAAATTTGCGAGATGATGGACTTGAAGTCCGAGTCAAACGCCTTGCGGGTAAAGGTGTCGATGGAGGTTTCCGTTGCCGCCGTGGCCTTGGCCCGCATCTCGATCAGCAGATCGGAAATGGCCTTGCCCGCCGACAGCGCCACATTGCCTATCGATGCGGCCCGATCCAGCGATGTCTTGACCGCGCCATAGGCGCCAACATCGGCGCGCAGGTTTTGCGCCACGGCAAACACCGCAGCATTGTCCTTGGCCCCGGCAACCTTCAAACCGGTATTGATGCGCGACTGCACCTTGTCCAGCTCGGAATTGGTCTGGTTGAGCTGTTGCAGGGCAGTGAGCGCTGCGGAATTGGTGTGTACGCTGATGGTCATGGTGTTGAACTCCGGCCTTTACATGCGCGAACAGGCTTTCGGCCTGCTTTGCACAACAGGAGAGCAACACCCATGCCAAACCGGCATGTGGCGAAAACATTAATAATAACAATGTAATAGAAATGCGCTGAAAAACGCAGTCGGTAAAAACAGCCCCCCTTCAGCAGGCCTTGCCTGCCGGTAGGCGGCTTTTACCGGGTGCCGGCACGGCCGGAGCGGTCAGGCCTTGGTATCGACAATCAGGCCTTCGGCGGCCTTGGCCGCGGCCATGGCGCGCAGCACCTCTTCACGCGGAAACTGCTGGATGACCTTGCCGGTGATGCGATCCACGCTCTTGTAGACAAAGCTGCCGGTCAGCGCATCTTTTTCGATGACCAGGCGTGCATTCAGATTCACAGGCAGGGCCGGCGCCGCCGGGGGCGGCGGTGCAGTTGGCGTTTCTGGCACGGCCAAAGGCGGCGTATTTTGCGGCGCAGGTGTGTTGCTGCCGCTCTGATTGCTGCTTTTGGCAGGTGCTGGAATCACCTGGGTGAGTTTGCGGACATCATTGATCATGGTTCCTGCCGGGCTTGCCCGGCCTCCCCGAGAGACCCGTTCCGCCGCATCTTGCGCACGGTCGGAACGGGTCAGCCGGAGGATGCGCCGGCGGCAGCGGACCCCATTGCCGCCGCCGGCTTCCCCTGTTGGTCAGATTACCGGAAGAAGCCCAGTATGGTCTGCGGTGCCCGGTTGGCGATGGACAGGGCCTGCACGCCAAGCTGCTGCTTGACCTGCAAGGCTTGCAGCCGTGCGCTTTCCGTGGCCAGGTCGGCATCGACAAGATTGCCGATCGAGGAGGTCAGGGCATCGGACAGCTTGGTGACAAAGTCCTGCTGAACGGCCAGGGCCTTGGACTTGGTGCCGAGACGCGCCAGCGCCGAACCGACATTGGTGATCGAGGCCTTGACCGCGGTCAGCGCATTTTTGGCGTTGGTCACGGTGCTGACGTCGTCAGTGGTCGTCAGCGTCACAATGGACCCGCTCAATTGCAGCGCTTCGTCAAGCACGGTGATAACCGCTGTGCCATCGGCATTGGCCAGGGCCTTGATCGAGTTGGTCGAGTTGTTGATCAGATTGGTGCCATTGAAGGATGCATTGTCGACAATGGTGGTGATCTGGTCACGCAGGGCCTTGAAGTCTTCGTTCAGGGCGGTGCGCGAGGCGCTGTCCAGCGACGTATCCGTCGCCGCCAGGGCCTTGGCCTTCAGGTCAACCAGCAAATCTGAAATCGCCGTGCCGGCGGCTGACGCCACATCCACGGCCGAGCTCACACGGCTGAGCGAGCTTTTGACAACGTCGAATGATTTCACATCGCCGCGCAGCTTCTGGGCAATGGCGAACGCGCCGCCATCATCCTTGGCATTGGCAACCTTCAGGCCGGTGCTGATGCGCCGTTGAACCTGTTCAAGCTGTGTATTGGTGGCGTTGAGGTTTTGCAGGGCGATGAGGGCGCCCGTATTGGTGTTGATGGTAGCCATTTCTTGGTTCCTTTCCATTCTGGCTCGTTGCATGCGCATTTTGCGCACTCAGG
>JALWUB010000364.1 GCA_026993275.1 Robiginitomaculum sp.
GCCTCGGGCCTGCGGGTTTCGGAAATGCTGGCCCTGCCGGCCAGCGCCGGGGCGCGCGCCGAGCGCATGCTGATGGTGCGCGGCAAGGGCGGGCGCGAGCGCCTGGTGCCGCTCAGCCATGATGCGCTGAAAGCCATCGCCGCATGGCGGGCGGTGCGCGAGGGGTTTCTGCCCAAAGGCGCGGGGCGCAGCAAGGCGCAAGGCTTTTTGTTTCCCTCGCGCGCCCGCACCGGGCATTTCAGCCGCGAGCGTTTTCACGCCACCCTGAAAGCGCTGGCCGGGCGCGCCGGGCTGGACCCGGCGAAAGTCTCGCCCCATGTCTTGCGCCATGCCTTTGCCAGCCACTTGCTGGCCGGCGGCGCCGATCTGCGCAGCGTGCAGGTCTTGCTCGGCCATGCCGACATCGCCACCACGCAGATCTACACCCATGTGCTGGAAGAGCGCCTGAAATCCCTGGTGCAAAACGCCCACCCGCTGGCCCGCAAGGCCGATTAGGGCGCGGCCATGTCCCGGCTCCCTCGAAAGGTTTGCCTTTGCGGGCAAACGTATGCAAACTGGCCCTGCAGAGCCGTTTCGGCATCAGGGAGGCACGGGCAATGGAAGACAGCAGCATACAAAACAACCAGCCCGTTATCCTGGAGCAGCTCAATTTTGGCGGGCTTTTCAAACTCCTGTTCTTTGCCGGGATATTGTCATGGGGGCTTGTTGCCGTCCTCTTTCTGGTGTTGGCCCTGCTCTCGCCGCATGCGGTGAAAATCAATGGCCATCCGGCTGACAACACGCTGCAGGCGCTGGCGGCGATCCCGCTGGTTCTGATCCTGGGTGCGATCTTGTCGTCTCTGGGCGCAGCCTTGGGCGCGGCCCTGCTCAAGGCATTCGGGCGCTTCATTCCCATGGGACGGCTGAACTAGAGTCTGAACGCATTGACCTGATTGCTTCCCGCATCCATGTTCTCCAGCCAGATGGAGCACAGCAACGGGAAAGAAGGCTTCCCGCCGCATTCCCGGCCAGCCTGCCCTTACGAAAGCGAAGGCCGGAGATGAGGGGGTTCTGAAGCTGAAAGCGAAATCCCGGACGGGGCACGTTCTGCAAACCCGCGCCCCCTCTCCCAACCCTCTCCCCACCGGGGAGAGGGAGTCCTGCCGCATGGCTTGGGTCACGGTCTGCATGTCCTGTTTTTGCGGGCGAGCGGGCCATGGGCCAGGCCAGTTGCAGGCCAGTTCCGGACACACATGCGCCAGTTCCGGCCAGCGACAAGCCATTTCGGGCCATGGCAAGCCATGAATTGCGGGGACAAGGCCGCGCCTGTCCCCGCCCCTATGCACAAGCGCATAATCAGGCTGTGCGGGACCACCTAAAAGGGCTCGGCAAGAACGACTGAGATTGTGAATCAAGGCAGCACAAGGCTTTGCGCCCTATCTGGAGTGCAAGGAAAGCCTCCGTGCGCGCCCCAAACACCCCTCGAAAGCCCTTTTGTGCGTATCCAAAACCACCGCTATCCCGGGGGAAAGCGGCAACGGGTGGTTTACAGGTCTGCGCCCTGGCGCGGGGCGATCACGGCGCGCTGGCCTTCCAGGCTCAGGCAGAGCTCGCCGCGCTTCAGGCGCAGGGCATCTTCGCCAAAGGCTTCGCGGCGCCAGCCCCTGAGGGCGGCGATATCGGCATCGTCACAGGCGGCCAGGCGCTCCAGGTCGGCGGTATTGGCAATCAGCCTTGGCGCCACCCCCAGGCTTTCGGCCTTGATGCGCAGCAGCACCTTGAGCATTTCCACCACCGGGCCAATGCCCTGAGGCAGCGCCTTGGGGCGGGTGACCTGCGGGGCATGGCGGTCCGGGTCCTTCAGGGCTTCCTGGACGGCGCTGATCAGGCTGCGGGCCAGGGACGAGCGCTCAAAGCCGCGCGGAATGGCGCGCAAGCGGCCCAGGGCCTCGATGGAGGCGGGCGCCTGCTGGGCGATTTCATAGATCGCATCATCCTTGAGGATGCGGCCGCGCGGCTTGTCGCGGCTTTGCGCCTCGCGCTCGCGCCAGCGCGCCACGCTGGCCATGATGGCCAGCCATTGCGGCGTGTATTTGCGGATCTTCATGCGCCGCCAGGCCTCGTCCGGGTCAAACTGGTACAGCCGCGGGTCCGCAATGGCCTGCATTTCCTCATCGACCCAGCCAAGCCGCCCGCGCTTTTCCAGGCGGCCGCGAAGGCGCGGATAGAGATCGCGCAAATGGGTGACGTCGCCAATGGCATAGGCAAGCTGCTTGTCCGAGAGCGGCCGGCGGGACCAGTCGGTGAAGCGCGACCCCTTGTCGATGCGCCGGCTGAGCATTTTCTGCACCAGCGTGTCATAGCCGATGGAATCGCCAAGCCCGGCGGCCATGGCGGCAATCTGCGTGTCAAACAGGGGCAGTGGCACCTGGCCCATCAGGCGGTAGAAGATTTCCAGGTCCTGGCGCGCCGCGTGAAACACCTTGGTGATGGCCGGGTCGGCCATCAGCGCAAGGAAGGGGCGCAGGTCCAGCCCCTCCGCCAGGGGGTCGATAATGGCTTCGGTCTCGCCGCCTGCGACCTGGATCAGGCACAGTTTCGACCAATAGGTGTTCTCGCGCATGAACTCGGTGTCAACGGCGAAAAAATCAGCGCGGCGCAGATCGGCGCAGACGCTCTGCAAGGCCTCGGTGGTGGCAATCATTACCATGTGTTTTTCATCCGCCGGTAGAGCATGAACAGGGCCAGGCACAGGCTGATCAGGGCAATGCCCAGATAGGTGCTGACAAGAGGAAAATGGGCGCGGGTCAGGATGATCAGGGCGAGTTGCGCAAAGGACGCGCCGGCGGCATTCATCACCGCGCCGCCCGCCAGTATGCGCGCCCGCACCTGGCGCGGCGCCCGGTGTTGCGACATGGCCTGCAAAGGCACCACGAAAACGCCGGAAAACGCGGCCATGGCAAAGAAGTCCAGCAACAGCCGCCAATTGCGCCTGTCGGCAAAAAAGGCGTCCAGCCCGCCCAGCGCCGTGCCGGTGCGCCCGGTGCTGGCAAAGACCACGTCAAGAGCGAAAACGGCAATCAAAATGGCCCCGGCAATGGAAAGCCACAGCACATCCCGGTTGCGGGTGATGAGGGCGCAGCCCAGCGAGCCCAGGGCCGCGCCAATGGTGAACACCGCCATGAAGACCGAAATGACGCTTTCATTCATGTGCAGCACGTCGTGAACATAAAGCGGCAGGATGGTGGTCGAGGCGGCGCCAGCGGTCCAGAACCAGGCCACGCCCATCAAGGGGCGCAGCGCCCGCGGCTCGCGCACCAGTGCCGCCATGGTGTTCCAGGTGCCCGACAGGACGTTCCAGTTGAGCCTGAGACTGTGCACCATGCCCGGCCGGGTTGGCATCAGGCTCATCGCCAGCCAGCCGAGAATGGCGACCGTGACCAGGGTGGCGCCGACGGCCTGCGGCCCCCAGGGGCGCGGAATCAGCAATATGCCGGCAAGGGAGCCGCTGAGGATGGACAGGAACAGGGTGCCGCTGATCAGCGCATTGCCCGGCATCAGTTCGGTAATGGTGAGATATTTGGGCAGGGCGGACTGCTTGGCCGGGGCGAAGATGGCCGATTGCGCCCCCATCAGGAACAGGACAAACAGCAGAATGGGCGCGGAATTGAGGTAAAAGCCGATGGCGGCGCCGGTCATCAGGACAATTTCCGCCAGCTTGG
>JALWUB010000365.1 GCA_026993275.1 Robiginitomaculum sp.
CGGCTGACGCAAACGGTTGCGGAACTGTGCCGCCTGTGCGGCTCCGCCGGGAGCGCAGGGCAATGACACGGCTTTGAGCGGTTTGTGACTTGAGCTTTGCCCGCCCAGCGTCCACAACAGGGCGCAGGGACGCGCACAGCAGGAGAAAATCATGCGCATTGTGGCGCTTTTGACCGTTCTGGTGCTTTGTCCTGCCGCCGCTATGGCCAGCCCGCAAGGCGATGCCGCGGAGGCCCGGCGCTACCGCACCTGTCTCGCCAAGGCCCACAGCACCCCGTCGGCGGCCTATGAAGAGGCCCTGGCCTGGCAAAGCGAGGGCGGCGGTGCACCGGCCCTGCATTGCGTCGCCATGGCGCTTCTGGGCCTGCGCGCCTATGCCGATGGCGCCGAAAAGCTCGAGGCGCTGGCCTATTCGCCCGACATCAGCAGCCCTGAACTGGCCGATGCGGCGCTGATCCAGGCGGGCGAGGCATGGCTGCAGGCCGGGCGTCCCGCAGACGCCGTGCGGGTGCTGGACCGGGCCCTGCAGCATCAGCCGGGCAATGTGCCGGCGCTGATCAATCGCGCCCGGGCGCTGCGCGCGCTCGGCAAGGTGCAGGCCGCCGGCAAGGACCTGGATGCGGTGCTGAACGTGCAGCCGCACAATGCTCTGGCCCTGCGTCTGCGCGCGGCCTTGCGGCTCTCCACCAGGGACCTGGCCGGGGCGCAGCGGGACATTGATGCGGCGCTGGCCAGCGAGCCGGACAATATCGAAAGCCTGGTGCTGCGCGGCCAGATCCGCGAGGCCCTGCGCACCCGCTAGATGTTTCTCTCAACGGGCTCTGGCGCCCTGCATGACGAAAACTTCATCATGATCGCGGTTTTGTGACTTTTGGCACGATGTGTCCACGCCCATTATGCGCGGGCCGCCGGCATCATCCGGCGTTCACAGACATGTTTTGCCTGCATTGTGTGAGGGGGCTTGCACCATGATCGTATTGACCGTGTTGTTGTCCAGCCTGTTCTTCGTCAACACCCCGGCCGGGGCCCGGGCTGTGACCAGCAAAATCGCCGCCTGCCAGCATGAACTCGCCGCCTGCGCGACAGGCAGTTGCCGGCCGCAAAACCTTGCCCGCCAGTGTCCGCTCAACGCCCTGCGGCCGCGGGAATTGCGGATCCTGCAAACGGAACTGCGCAGCGCCTCTGCCCGCCTCAAGGACTTGCCAGCCTCTGCCCGCCAGTTGTGCGCGGAAAAGGCCGATAACGCCTTTACCCATGCCCTGACGGAAATCGAGGCCAACTGGCAAGGCCCGAACAATCCCCTGGGCATTCCCAGAACGCACCTGCATGGCGAGGATCTGGAGACCGTTTACAGGGCAAGGCTGGATTTGCAATTGACCGGCAATGCGGGGCACGCCATGGCGCAAAAGGCAGAGGGCGCAAGCGCGGGACGCTTCAAGGCGTGCCCGCAGGGCCCCTTCCTGCCCGTGGTGCTGTTGCGGGCGCAGAACCTGGCCTTTGCCCACCAGCATGATTTTCTGCGCAGGCTGCAAAACGGCGGAATCAACAGGCAGATCCTGCTTGCACCCTATATCATCTTTCTGCACGCCGACCTGTGGCATCCGGCCCAGGAAGAGGCCTCCAGGGTGTTTGACGCCCTGCAGGAACAAGGACAGTTTCCGGCAGTTCCGGCGCGCAATTTTCATGCACGGGTGGCGGCCCACAAACCGCTCTATCAGGACGATCAGCTGGCCAGGGGATGGCCGGTCTGTGAAGGGTGCAAGGCTGCGCAGCCGTGACCCCAAAGGCAGACGGGATGAAATCTGTTCATTCTGCGGCCGTTTCCCCATCCTGCCACTGACGGCGCACCCGGGCATCAGGCTCCTTGTCCAGATGCCTGGCGCGAAGCGCGGCAAAGTCTGCGCCGGGCAGCAGTCTTTTCAGGGCCCACACCGCCGCATCGCGCACCTGCATGCTGGCATCGCCAAGGCGTGCTTGTGCCGCTGGCGCCAGCTTTGGCGTGCCGCTATTGCCGATGGCGATCAGCACATTGCGCACAAGGCGGTTGCGCCCGGCACGCTTGACCGGCGAGCCGGCGAAATGGGCACGAAATGCCGCATCATCCAGGGCGCTGAGCGCCGCCAGGTCCGGCAGGACGTTTTCCGGCCGCGGCCATAACAGCGCCTCCCGGCCCTTCTGCGCATACTTGTTCCACGGGCACACCGCCAGACAGTCATCACAGCCATAGATGCGGTTGCCCATGAGCGGCCGCAGGGCATTGTCGATGGGGCCATCGTGCTCGATGGTGAGGTAGGATATGCAGCGCCGCGCATCGATCTGGTAGGGCGCGGGAAAGGCCTGGGTCGGGCAGATGTCCTGGCAGGCGCGGCAGGAGCCGCAATGATCCCGGGCAGGCGCATCCGCGGGCAGGTCTGCGGCGCTCAGGATCACCCCCAGGAACAGCCACGAGCCAAACGCGCGCGAGACCAGATTGGTGTGCTTGCCCTGCCAGCCCAGCCCGGCGCGTTCCGCCAGCGGCTTCTCCATCAGTGGCGCGGTATCGACGAACACCTTGACCGCTGCGCCGGTTTGCGCCGCCAGCCACCCGGCCAGCACCTTCAGGCGTTTCTTGATCAGCTTGTGATAGTCGCCGCCCTGGGCATAGACCGAGATGACGCCCTTGCTGCGCGCATCGAGGGCGGCGAGCGGGTTGCGGGCGGGGCCGTAATTGAGCCCCAGCACAATCGCCGAGCGCGCCTCCGCCCACATCGCCGTGGGGTGCTGGCGGCGCTCTTTGGTGCTGCGCATCCAGTCCATGGTGCCGTGATGGCCCTGGCGCACATAGGCATCGAGCCCGGCGCCCGCGCGCCAGGGGGCGCGGGCATCGGCAATGCGGCAGGCATCAAAGCCCAGTGCCCGCGCCTGCTCGCGCAGCTGCGTGGCCAGAGCGGCGGAATCAGAAATCGAGGTCGGCATAATTTGGCGCGGGCGCCATGCCCGGCAGGCTGTCCTCGAGAAGCGGGCGGAAGGATGGCCGCGACTTGAACCGCGCATACCAGGTGCGCGCCATCTCGAACTCGTCCCAGGGCACCTCGCCCAGATAATCGAGGCACGACAAATGCGCCGCCGCGGCAATGTCGGCATGGCTGAGCATGGTCCCGGCAAGCCAGTCGCGGGTCATGGCCAGATGATTGACATGGGCCAGATGCCAGCGCAAATGCGCCCGGCCGTCGCGCAGGGCGGCATTGTCCGGCGGCCCGGCATGGCACAGGGGCTTTTGCAGTTTCTCGTCCAGCAGGTAGGTGTTGACCTCGGCGTGGAACTTGACGCAGAACCAGTCCACCAGACGGCGCACTTCGGCCCGTGCTGCCAGCCCTTCGGGCAGGAGCGGCGCCGCCTCGCGGGCCTCGTCGAGATATTCCAGAATCGGCCGGGACCCGGCAATGGTCAGCGCCGTGCCGGTGCTGTCATCGCACAGGACCGGTGTGGTTCCGGCCGGGTTGAGGGCGCGCAGCATTGCCGGATCGTCATCGGGCTCGACCCGGGACAGCTTGAAGGTCAGGCGTTTTTCCGCCAGCGCCAGACGCACCATGCGCGAAAACGGGTCCAGCGGCCAGTGATACAATATGCGCATCAGTCCTGTTTCTTCTTTTCACTGCTGAAATAGGCCAGCCCGTGGGCTTCGGCGGCGCCCTTGGGGTCCGGGTGGATCAGGAT
>JALWUB010000366.1 GCA_026993275.1 Robiginitomaculum sp.
GCTGGAACAGCAGGTTGCGGAGTTTTTGCAAGAACTGCGCACCTTCCTTTGAAGCCCTTAAGAGAAAAGCAACCAAAACGCGCGAAAAGCCTGACGGGGACACAATTGGGATACAGGCATGGATTCTTGCGAAATGGTTTTGGCGCATGATGCGGTCAGCCCGGCCATGGCCGGGGTCATCTCGGCCGGCACGGGCTTGATTGCGCTGGATGCCCAGCGGTGCTTTGTCTGGATCAATGACTATTGCGCCGACTTGATCGGCTATGATCTGGACGAGATCAAGGGCCGCAATATCGAGTTGCTTGAGGCCGGGTATTACACCAACGCGCAAGTCCAGGGTCTGTGGCGAAAGGTGGATACGGGCGAGACCGTCCGGTTTCGCAATCAGTACCGCAGCAAGAGCGGCGAAACCGCCTGGGTGCAGGCTGTTTTGACGGCAGAACGGGATGAAGACGGCAACATCACCGGCTATTGCACGGCCTTTACCGATGTTTCCGACCTGGTTGATGCCGCCAAAAGCCGCAAGCGCATGATCAGCCGCGCCGAATATACCCGCATTGTCAACAAGGTGTTCGAGATCGAGCGCGCCGACATGCCGCTGGATGCGATTCTCAGGCGCGCGCTGGACATCCTGTTCAAGGTGCCGTGGCTGGATGTGCTGAGCAAGGGCGGGGTGTTCCTGCTGGATCCGGATGATGACCAGACCCTGCGTCTTGCCTGTTCGCACAGCCTGGGCCCGGACATCGAGAGCTTGTGCGCCAGGGTCCGCTTCGGCCATTGCCTGTGCGGGCGCGCGGCGCAAATGCGCCAGCTTATTCATGCCTCTTGCGTGGACGAGCGGCATGAGGTGCGTTTTGACGCCATGCAGCCGCATGGCCATTACAATGTGCCGATCATGATCGGCGGCGATCTGGTCGGCGTCTTGGTGGTCTATCTCGAGCATGGCATGCAGAAAACCCGCGACCATGAAGCCTTCCTTACCGAATTTGCCAATGCGCTTGGGGTGCTGATCGGCTTCAAGCAGCGCGAAGAAGCGCTGGTGGCGAAAAAGCAGGAAGCCCTTGTTGCGGCGGAACTGGCGCAAAAGGCCATGATCGAGGCGCAAAAGGCCGAGCAGGCCAAAAGCAATTTTCTCTCCACCATGAGCCATGAGCTGCGCACACCCATGAACGGCATTGTCGGCATGCTGCATGTGCTGAAAATGAGCGAGCTTGATCCGGAGCAGGAAGACAACATCAATCTGGCGCTGAGCTCGGCGGATCTGTTGCTCAACATCATCAACGACATTCTTGACTTCACCAAGCTGGAATATGGCGCCCTGAAGCTTGAGGATTTGCCGGTGGACTTGCCGGCCATGGCCGGGGAGATGGCCGCGGCATTCACGCCGCTTGCCCGGGAGAAGGGCCTGGAGATCCGCTATACCCTTGCGGACGACTTGCCCAGAAGGATCATGGGGGATCCCACACGGCTGCGCCAGATCTGCAACAATTTTCTGTCCAACGCGATCAAGTTCACCCCGTCCGGGCATGTTCTTTTAGAGTTCGAGCGCCAGCCAGGGGACGGGGAGGGCACCTTGCTGATCAAGGTTACGGACACCGGCATCGGGCTGGATGAGGAGGCCGCGAAGGTCATTTTTGACCGCTTTACCCAGGCGGATGATTCGATCACCCGGCAGTTTGGCGGCACCGGTCTGGGGCTGTCGATCTGCCGCGAACTGGCCACCGCCATGGGCGGCGAAGTCGGCGTGGACAGCGAAAAGGGCAAGGGCAGCACCTTCTGGGTCCGCTTGCCCCTGCGCGAGGCCCGGGCGGATCTGGCTGCTTCTGCATAAGACAGCGCCGGGTGTTGCGCCTTTTCCGCAGGCATTTTATGCCTTGCGCATGGACAAGACATGCAGGGTTCCGCCTCCCGAAGGCTATCAGCAATGGTCCGCGCAGGACCGTTTCGAGGACCGCAACGGCCCGATTTTCATTCACAGCACGCAAAACCCGCCTGCCGGGCGGGGCCTGCTGACCTTTCTGGCGCAGCAGCGCCATTGCAATGGCGGCGGCGCGGTTCATGGCGGCATGTTGATGACCTTTGCCGACAGCGCCCTGTTTGCCATTGCGCGCCGTGCTTTCGAGGGCGACCATGGCGTTACCGTGACCATGAACAATGAATTTGTCGCTGCCGCCTGGCCGGGCGAGTGGATCGATGCCGAGGGCGAACTGGTGCGCAAGACCAAGACCGGGCTGATGTTCGTGCGCGGGCGGCTGTTCAGTGGCGAAAAGACCATCTTGCTGTTTTCCGGCGTGATCAAGCGCATCAAGCCCCGGGCCGCCGCTGCCGGGCCTGCGTCATGAGCACGGCCGCAGAGCCGGTGCTGTTTTCCAGGGACGGTGCTGTCTGCACCATCACCCTCAACCGCCCGGACAAGCGCAATGCCGTGGACGGACCCACGGCCCGGGCCCTGCGCGCGGCCTTTGCGCGCTTTGAGGAAGACGAGAGCCTGCATGCGGCCGTGCTCACTGGTGCCGGCGGGCATTTTTGCAGCGGCTGGGACCTGACCAGCATGCAGGGCACGGAGCGTGGCCCCGATGTGTCGCCAGACGGCAACGGGCCTGGCCCCATGGGGCCGACGCGCATGGCCCTGCGCAAGCCGGTGCTGGCGGCGGTGGAGGGCTATGCGGTGGCGGGCGGCCTGGAGCTGGCACTGATGTGTGATCTGCGCATTGCCGCGCAAGGCGCCACGTTTGGCGTGTTTTGCCGCCGCTGGGGGGTGCCGCTGATTGATGGCGGGACGGTGCGCCTGCCGCGCATTGTCGGCCAGGGCAGGGCGCTCGACATGATTCTCACCGGCAGGCCGGTCGAGGCCGAGGAGGCCTTGCAGATGGGGCTGGCGAACCGCGTCACCGCCACGGGCGCGGCGCTGGAAACGGCGCAGAAACTGGCCCGCACCATTGCCGCGTTTCCGCAAGCCTGCCTGCGTGCCGACCGGCGCTCATGCCTGAGTCAGTGGGATTACGGCCTTGCCGAAGCCCTGCGCCGGGAAGGCGCGGGCGCATATGGCGTGATCGAGGAGGAAAGCCTGGCCGGGGCCGCGCGTTTTGCCGGTGGTGCTGGCCGCCACGGCACATTCGAGCATGAGTGATTCCGGCCCGCCCCGTTCTGCCCTGTGTGCAGACCTGATCGATTATGGCGCCCGCACCCACGCTGCGCGCCGGGCGCTGGCCTTTGAAGGGCAGAGCCGCACCGTGGCGCAGGTCGATGCACTGGCCAATCAGCTTGCCCGGGCACTGATGGCGCATGGCCTGAAACGCGGCGACAGCGTCGCCATCCTGCTGAACAACTCGCTTTACAGCATGCCGCTGGAGTTTGCCTGCATCCGGGCGGGGCTGAACAGGGTGCCGCTGAACAGCCGCCTGTCCCTTGCAGAGCACCGCGCCATGCTGGCCGAAACCGGCGCCCGCGTGCTCGTCCATGGGGCGGACCTGCTGGAGCGGGCGAAGGCGTTGCAGACCGGCGTCAACAGGCTGCGCTGCCTTGGCCTTGGCGCGGCGCTGGCCCCTGAAGACGAGCTGCTTGGCCTGGCGCAAACGCTGAGCCCGGAGGCGCCTGGCGTGCCCCTTGCCGCGGATGATGTCATCCTGACCATCTTCACGTCTGGCACCACCGGCACGCTGAAGGCGGCACAGC
>JALWUB010000367.1 GCA_026993275.1 Robiginitomaculum sp.
GCCCTGACTGGCGGCGCACCGGCGCCGGATCTGGGCACCACCTGCGCCCTGCTGGGGCGCGAAGAGGTTCTGGCGCGCCTTGGCGATGCAACGGCGTGAAGGCGCCGCCAGGAAACAACAAGACGAACGGCCTGCCCCGCGCAGCCGCATGTATCGAGATGAGGTCAAACATGGAAAACAAGATCAAGCAAACCGGCAAGGCTGAACTGAACATCCCGTCCGGGCAAACCCTGGAATTGCCGGTGGTTTCCGGCTCTGTTGGCCCCGATGCGATCGACGTGCGGACGCTCTACAAAGACAGCGGCATGTTCACCTTCGATCCCGGTTTCACCTCGACCGCCAGCTGCGAATCGCAAATCACCTATATCGATGGTGCCAAGGGCGTGCTGCTTTATCGCGGCTATCCCATTGAACAGCTTGCCGAACAGTCCACCTTCCTCGAAGTGGCCTATCTGCTGCTCTATGGGGAATTGCCCAGTGCAGAGCAAATGCGTGAGTTTGACTATGCCATCACCCACCACACCATGCTGCACGCGCAATTTGATTCGTTTTTCAACGGCTTTCGCCGCGATGCGCACCCCATGGCCATCCTGTGCGGCGCCGTCGGCGCCCTGTCGGCATTTTATCACGACTCCACCGACATCAACGACCCCAAACAGCGCACCGTTGCCAGCCACCGCATGATCGCCAAAATGCCGACCATCGCGGCACGGGCCTACAAATACTCCATTGGCCAGCCCTTCATGGGGCCGCGCAACGATTATGGCTACGCCGAAAACTTCCTGCGCATGTGCTTTGCCGTGCCGCCGGAAAACTATGAAATCAACCCCGTCCTTGCCAAAGCCATGGACCGGATCTTCATCCTCCATGCCGATCATGAGCAAAACGCCTCGACCTCGACCGTGCGCCTTGCCGGCTCGTCGGGCGCCAATCCATTCGCCTGTATCGCCGCAGGGGTCGCCTGCCTCTGGGGCCCGGCCCATGGCGGCGCCAATGAAGCTGCCCTGCGCATGCTGTATGAAATCGGCTCGGTGGACCGCATCCCCGAATTCATCAAGCGCGCCAAGGACAAGAATGATCCGTTCCGGCTGATGGGTTTTGGCCACCGGGTGTACAAGAATTACGATCCGCGCGCCCGCATCATGCAGCGCACCTGCCACGAGGTGCTGGACGTTACCGGGCATCGGGATGACCCGATTCTGAAGATTGCCCTTGAACTTGAAAAAATCGCACTAAATGACGAATATTTCGTGGAAAAGAAGCTTTATCCGAATATCGATTTCTATTCCGGCATCACGCTCAAGGCGATGGGCTTTCCCACCGACATGTTCACCGTCCTGTTCGCCCTGGCGCGCACTGTCGGCTGGATTGCGCAATGGTCCGAAATGATTAGCGATCCGTCGCAAAAGATCGGCCGCCCCCGGCAGGTGTATACGGGTGCCACGCGGCGCGATTATGTGCCGCTGGATCAGCGCTGAGCCGTTTTTATCCTTTGATCCCAGGCGGCCTTGATGGCCTGCGCCGCCCTTTCGGGCGGCGGCACATCGCGACTGCGCATTTTGGCAAGCGCCACAGTCAGGCGGCGTTGCTGCGCGGCGCGGGCCGTTTCGTCTTCAAGCAGGCCCTGCAAGGCATGCGCAAGATTGCCAGCACGGCAGGTCTCCTGCACGAACTCCGGCACAACCTCTTGCTCCATGGCGATATTGAGCAGGCAAATATATTTTGACTTGAGAAAGAACCTTTTTACGAGCATGCCGGAAAGGGCACCAAGCCGGTATCCCACAACCATCGGCACACCATGCATGGCCAGTTGCAATGTGACTGTGCCGGAACAGGCCAGCGCCAGGCAGGAGGCGGCAAAGGCATCATCTCGCTGGTCCTCGTCCAGCAAAATCATGTCCTGCAAGTCCGGATCCTGCGCCGCGGCGGCGCGCACCTGGGTGGCAATGGCGGCACTCAGCGGCGCAATCACCACCAGGTCCGGGTGATGCGCACGCACTTGCCGGACAGCGTCAACAAACGGCCTGTGCAAACGCTCGAACTCGGATTTGCGGCTGCCGAACAACACCAGCAGGATTTTGGCATCTTCTTTCAGCCCGAGTCTCTTGCGCAAACGCATGCCATCACCGTGCACGGCGTGCGCCAACGCAGGATTGCCGACAAAGGTCACCGGCAAGCCGGTGCCCTCATAATACCCGGCATCGAAAGGGTGGATGGCAAGCAGATGGTCCACTGCCCTGGCCAGGGTTCTGGCCCGGCCCGGCCGTGAGGCCCAGACCTGGGGCCCGGCATATTTGACCAGCAGGGCCTGGGGCCGGATGCGGCGCAAGGCGCGCGCGACCCGCAAGGTAAACCCCCAGCTGTCCACCAGCACCACGATGTCCGCCCCAAAGGCATCGGCACGGCGGGCGCTTTCCCGGGCCAGCCTGGCAATGCGCGGCCAGGCCATCACGCCTTCCAGATAGCCGAGCACGCTCAGCTGTGACAGTGCAATCGGACTGGCAATGCCGTGTCGCGCCAGGGCCGGGCCGCCAATACCGGCGAACGCAACAGCGCCGCCAAATTGTTCGCGCAAGGGCTGCACCAGGCCCGCAGCCAGCTGATCGCCGCTGGCTTCGCCGGTCACCAGAAAGATCCTGACCGGGCGTTCGGGGCTGGCCTTGACCGCCATCGTCTAGGCCTCTGCCTTCATGCCAAGGATGAACAGGCCATGGCGGTCTGCCGCGCTGATTACAGCTTCCGGCTCAAGCAGGATGACCGCTCCGGCCTCCAGCACCAGACCGGCAAGACCGGCCTGTGCCACCGCGTTCACGGTCTCCGTGCCGACAACAGGCAGATCAATGCGCCGGTCCTGCCCCGGCTTGGCCCATTTGGCAAGCACCCCGCGGCGCCTGTCTGCTGTGCCGCGCAGGGCCTGCGGCAAGGCTGCACAGCGCGCCAGCATGGCCGCCGTGCCCTCTTGCGCTTCCACTGCCAGCACCACACCCTTGGCGGCCACCACGCTTTGGCCAATGTCCATGGCGCCAATCCGGCGCGCAGTATCGGCGGCGCGCTGGCAATCTTCGCGGGCCTCTTCTGGCACCATGCAGCGCCCGGCAAGGCCTTCGCCGACAATATGGCCGGGCGCAATATCGGAGACACCGATCACCTGAAACCCGGCGCCTTCGAAATACGCGATTACACTGCGCAAGAGCCGATCATCGCCCTGACGGGCGGCATCACGCAATGCTTTCCCAGCCGCGGATTCCGTCTGATCCGGCGCAAATGTCTCCATGTCTGGCCGCCGGACCAGCCCGGCAAAGGTGACCGCATCGACGCCTTGGCTGGACAAATAATCGCGCGCAGCAGCAAAGCCTTCGACCGTGAGGCGGCGCACCGCATAGCCGTCCCAGTTCTGATCCGCAAATCCCTCCAGGGCAATCACGCTGACGGCCTTGCCCTGCGCGCGGGCATTCTGGGCCAGGATCATTGGCAATGGACCGCCTCCGGCAACCAGGCCCAAATGCTGCCAGTCTGTCTCTAATCCTTTATCGCTCATAGTGCAGACACAGGGAACGGCGTGAAGGGGTGTTGATGAAATCCACCATCTCCATGACAATTCGGGTTCCGGCAAAGCGCTGTGAGACGTTTTCAAGGCGTTGGGCAAAATTGCCCTGTTTGCCGCAAAACAG
>JALWUB010000368.1 GCA_026993275.1 Robiginitomaculum sp.
GCCAATGACAATGCGGCCGCGCATGGGCAGGGCGTTCAAGGCCTTGCGCATGGCATCGACGGCGGCCTGGTCGGCGGCTTCCTTGTCGCCCCGGCCAATCCAGTCACAGGCGGCAATGGCGGCCTTTTCCGCCACATTGGCCGCGGCGAATACCATGCTTCTGTCCAGCGTGTTCATGTCTTCCCCCTGCGCGATTCACCAGCGCTGCTTTTATCAAATCTGCGCGCCATGGCCAGCCGCAGGATTCAGCCTTTTCCGTTTCCGGCTATTTGGCCTTTTCAGGCCTGACTTCGTCTTTCTGGCGGCTTTGCCCGCCAATGAGCGGCGGCACGGTATTGGTCTCAAGGGCCTGTTCGACAAAGGCCTCCGGCTTGCGGGTCCCGGCAAGGTCCAGGACGGCGCGTTCGTCGCTGTTCACCCGTTTGCCAGCGGCTTCCACGGCTTCCAGTTCGGCCTTGACCTGTGCCGGCGAAGGAATGCTGGACGGATTGGGCGGAATGTCCTTGGCGGAAGGATAGCCCTTGGCCTGCGCTTCGGCCTCCTTGGCCTTGAACCAGTCCGGTTCGTCCACAGGCCTGGTGTAAAACGGTATGGCGCTTTGGCAGGCGGCAAGCAGCAGGCCCAGCAATGGCGCAACAAAACGGATGTTCATGACGGCCTTCCATCTTACTCCATGCAGATGCAGACCCTACACTTCTCTTTCCGGCTATGCCACCATTGATACAGCAAACGGAGCGGACCATGGCCAAGGGCAAGGACAGCAGGAAGGACGGGCCACAGGAACAGGCCAGCGCCGGTTCTGATTCCCTGTCCATGCCGGGGCTGGCGGCGCTGGAGCAGTATTCCAAAGCCGTGTTCGAGGCCAGCACCCAGGCGCAGGACCTGCTCGCCAAGGCGCTGGGCAGCGCCGCGGTGCCGCAATCGCCGCCCAATCCGGACCCGTTCGGCCTTGTGCCGGATTTCATGGAAGTCTTTGGCAAGCTGGCGGCCAATCCCGACGTCATCATGAAGGCGCAAAAAGCGCTGTTTGAAGGTTATGGGGCGTTATGGGCCAATGCCCTGAAGCGCGCCGCCGGGGAAAAGGCCGGGGATGTGATCGTGCCAGAGCCCGGCGATCGCCGCTGGCGCGACCCGGAGTGGACGGAAAACCTGGTCTTTGACCTGATCAGGCAATCCTATCTGCTCAATGCCAGATGGCTGAACGATCTTGTTGCCAATGCCCCGGACGTGGACGGAAAAACCCGCAAGAAGGTGGCCTTTTTCACGCGCCAGATGATCGACGCGTACGCCCCGCCCAATTTTGCCCTGACCAATCCCGAAGTGTTGCGCGAAACGGTGCAGAGCGAGGGGGAGAACCTGAAGAGGGGGCTGGAGAATCTCGCCCGTGACCTGCAGCGCGGCGGCGGCAGGCTGAACATCACCCAGACCGACACGGACGCCTTCGAGATCGGCGTGGATGTGGCCACGGCGCCTGGCAAGGTGGTGTTTGAAAACGAGATCATGCAATTGCTGCAATTCTCGCCAGCCACCGAAACGGTCTACACGCGCCCGCTGGTGATCTTTCCGCCATGGATCAACAAGTATTACATTCTCGACCTGCGCCCGCAAAGCTCGATGATCCGCTGGCTGGCCGGCAAGGGCTATACGGTATTTCTGACCTCCTGGGTCAATCCGGATGCCGCCCTCAAGGACAAGGGCTTTGCCGACTACATGCACGGCGGCATCTTTGCCGCCCTGGATGCCATCAAGGCCGCCACGGGCGAAAGCCGCGTCAATGCCGTGGGCTATTGCATTGGCGGCACGCTGCTGGCGGCAACGCTGGCCTATATGGCGCAAAGAGGCGACAAGCGCATTGCCTCTGCCACCTTTTTTGCTGCCCAGGCGGATTTCGAGAAGGCCGGCGACCTGCTGGTGTTTTGCGACGAGGCAGGCCTGAAAGAGGTTGCGCGGCGCATGGACGAGGCGGGCGGCGTTCTTGATGGCGCCACCATGTCCGAGACCTTCAACATGTTGCGCGCCAATGACCTGATCTGGTCGAACGTGATTTCCAACTATCTGCTGGGGCGCGCGCCGCGGGCCTTTGACCTGCTGTACTGGAATGCCGATTCAACGCGCATGCCCAAGGCCCTGCACCTTGAGTATCTGGACACGTTTTACCGCCGCAATGCCTTTGCCAGGGGCGAAATGGTGCTGGACGGGGTCCGGCTCGACCCGGCGCAGGTGCACATACCGCTCTATGTGCAGGCGTCACATGACGACCACATTGCGCCGCGCGAATCGGTCTATCGCGGCGCCCGGCTGTTTGGCAGCGCCCGCGACGGCAAGGTGCGCTTCGTGCTTGCCGGGTCCGGCCATATCGCCGGGGTCATCAACCCGCCCGCGGCCAGGAAGTATCAGTACTGGACCAATGAGGCCCTGCCGGAAACGCTTGAAGAGTGGCAGGCCGGGGCGCAACAGCATCCCGGCTCCTGGTGGCCGGACTGGCACCGCTGGCTGCGCGCGCGCTCCGGCCGGCGCATTCCGGCGCGCAGGCCCGGGGATGGCGCGCTTGTCCCCATCGAGGATGCGCCCGGGCGCTATGTGAAGGTCAAGAGCTGAGGCTGCTGGGCCATAGCGCGTGCGATGAGATCAGGATGAATCGCTCACGCAGCGCCAAAGGGGCGCTTTTCAAAAGGCCGTATCACGCTGTTTCTTTTGGGCGGCAAGGCTTCTGCTGCTGACTTCGGAAATATGCTTCCTGACCCCATACTGGAACAGAGAGGCGAT
This sequence comes from Robiginitomaculum sp., assembly GCA_026993275.1. GTDB lineage: Bacteria > Pseudomonadota > Alphaproteobacteria > Caulobacterales > Maricaulaceae > Robiginitomaculum_B. Next base: position 2,767 of record JALWUB010000368.1, read on the forward strand.
GCGTACAAGGTCATCGGGCATGGGCTCCAGATTCTCAATATTTTCTGTGAGTTCTGTAATCGCTTTCAGAAGCTCGTACAAGGTCGTAAACCGATTGAATTGGCACTCCGGGGACGGCTTTGTCATGCTGCCTCGCTGTCAGTCTTGCGTGCCTTATCAACCAGGCGTGTGACAGACTTGTCCAATATGCCGGGCCTGTCCCATTCCCCATCCGGCCGGTTAAGCTTCATCGGGTCAGTATTTGCATCTATGGGATCATCGAATGGTTTCAGATCTCTCTCCATCTCGATATAAGAGTAGTCAGAGAAGTGAAATTTTCTGTGGCCAGAGCGCTCTGTGAAGCCGAATTTCTTCCAATACTCCCTGAGTTGGCACTGCGCCTGTGTGATGATTTTCTTGTAGCCGCGCCGCCTGGCGTACAGGAAGGAGAATTCCATAAGTTCTTGAATGACGCCGGATCCCCTGTATTTTTCCACAACGGCAGCACGCTCGAATTTGACAAACTCCGCAAACCATCGCAGCCGCAACACACCGGCGGGTTCATCGCCTATATAGGCGATGATATGGGAGGCGCCCGTGAAGTCATTGCCATCAAATTCTTCATTGTAGGGGCAGTCCTGTCCGCCAATGTAAACGAGTGAGCGTACCGTAAACACGTGCATGAGTTCATTGAGTGTGCGCGCGATCTTGACAGTTACAGTCTTCACGTCAGTTCCCCCTCTATAAGTCTGATTGGATATTTCTTCAAAGGCCTTTTGGCCTTGTTTTTGTAAGGAAAACTGTGTCTGCCCCATAACTCCAACTGATCTGAAAAGGACAAAATGCGTTCGTATCCCATGCGCCGCATCAATCTCAGGCCATATTGTGTTGCGGCTCTCGAATATGTCGGCATG
>JALWUB010000369.1 GCA_026993275.1 Robiginitomaculum sp.
TGCCCCAGCAGCGCTTTTGGCGCCTCGGCGTGAACGCTTTGCAAATACGGGCTGCGGCCGCACAATTGCCCCTCATGGCGCCCAGGCTTGTCGAACAGCACGGTCAGCACGCGCCCGCTCATGGCGCTGTTGAATGCCGCCTGCTGCGCGTTCAGCACGGCCTGCAAGGCCGCCAGGCGTTCCCTCTTGACCGCTTCGGGCACCTGATCGCCGCGCCTTGCGCCGGGCGTGCCGGGACGGCGCGAATACTTGAAGGAATAAGCCGAGGCATAGCCAATGCGGCGCACCAGCGCCAGGGTGGCCTCAAAGTCGGCGTCTGTCTCGCCGGGAAAGCCAACGATGAAATCGCCGGAAATGGCCATGTCGGGCCGGACACTGCGGATCTGGTCGATAATGCGGCAGTAGTCCTCAACGCCATGGCCGCGATTCATCGCCTTGAGCACCCGGTCCGAGCCCGATTGCACCGGCAGGTGCAAATAGGGCATCAGCTTGTCCACCTCGCCATGCGCCGCAATCAGGCTGGCGTCCATGTCGCGCGGATGCGAGGTTGTGTAGCGGATGCGCTCCAGGCCATCCAGGCGCGCCAGATGGCGGATCAGCGCGCCCAGGCCCCACTGGCCGCTGCCATCAGGCGCCGGGGCGGACCAGGCATTGACGTTCTGGCCCAGCAGCGTGATTTCGCGCACGCCGCTGTGCACCAGGGCGCGCGCCTCGTCCACGATCTGCGCGACGGGGCGCGAATGCTCCGGCCCGCGGGTATAGGGCACCACACAGAATGCGCAAAACTTGTCGCAGCCCTCCTGCACCGTCACGAAGGCGGACGGATTCCGGCTCCTGTTCTGCTGCAAACGGGCAAACTTGTCCTCGACGGCAAACGCCGTGGCCAGCGGCGGCGCCTTGCCCGCCAGCATGTCCGGCAATTGCTGATAGCTTTGCGGGCCCACGACATAATCCACCACCGGGGCGCGATTTCTGATCTCGGCGCCCTCGGCCTGGGCCACACAGCCGGCAACGGCAATGCGCATGGGTGCGCCGGTGCTGGCGCGCTGCTCCTTCAGATGGCGCAGGCGGCCCAGTTCCGAATAGACCTTCTCGGCGGCCTTTTCGCGGATATGGCATGTGTTGAGCACCACCAGATCAGCCTGATCGGGGCTGTCCGTGCTGTCATAGCCCTGCCCACGCAACAAGGCCTCGATCTGCTCAGAATCATAGACATTCATCTGGCAGCCATAGGATTTGATGAAAACGCGCTTGTTGCTGGCCATGGATCAGGATTTCAGCTTGACGCCATACAGTTCGAGGCGGTGGTCAATCAGCCGGTAGCCCAGTTTCCTGGCGATCTTGACCTGCAGCTTTTCGATGTCTTCGTCATGAAACTCCATGACCTCGCCGGTCTTGATGTCGATCAGGTGGTCATGGTGGGTGTCGGGGATTTCCTCAAAACGCGCACGCCCGTCGCCAAAATCGTGGCGGGCAATGATGCCGGCATCCTCGAACAGGCGGACGGTGCGATAGACCGTCGCCAGCGACATGTTCGGGTCCAGCGCCCGCGCCCGCGCATACAGCTCTTCCGCATCCGGATGGTCCTGCGCTTCGGACAACACCCGCGCAATGATGCGGCGCTGCTCGGTCATGCGCATGCCTTTTTGCGCGCACAATTGTTCCAGCCGGTTGGACACGCTCTCTCCTGTAAAGCCAGAGCCTCTTTGTGCTGGCAAAATGCGCATTTGTCCATCCCCAGGGTCAGGACAGGGCGCGCCTGTACACACAGGCCGCCATGTTGTCCGCATAATACGCCGGCCTGCGCGCGCAGCAGACAAACCCGGCGCGCGCATACAAGTGGCGGGCGGCCGCATTGCTTTCCCTCACATCGAGAAACAGCTGTTTCACGCCCGCCGCCTTCAGCGCCGTGCAGGCTGTGCCCATCAGCGCCAGGCCCAGCCCCTTGCGCCGGGCGGCGGGCAGGACCGCCAGGCTGAGAATTTCTGCCTCGTCTGCAGCCTGGCGCACCAGCACGAACCCGGCGGGTGCTCCAGCCTGGCTGGCCAGCCAGCCCGTTGCGCCATTGCCCAGCAGCGACGCCATCTCTTTGGCGCTCCAGCCCTTGGCAAACGCGGCCTGGTGAATCATGGCCAGTTGCGCCGCATCGGCAGCCTCCGCCTGGCGAATGGCAAGCCCCTTCATGGCGCCACACCGCCGGGCAGGCGGGCATCCGGCGGGCGGTGATACCAGGGCAGGGCCGGATGCAGGGGCAAGGCCCCCGCCTGCAGCAGATCCGCCGCATGCACCAGGTCCAAGGCGCGTTCATCGCCCGCGCCAAGGCCCTCATCGCGCAGCCGCGCCGCGCCGGGGCCGCACAGGCACAGATCTTCCGTACCGGCAAAGTCTCGCAGCCGCGCGCGGGCCTCATGCAGCGGCGCGGTTTCATAGTCTCCGGTCAAGCGTCCGTTTTCGGCCAGACGAAAGGCCAGCGCGCCGCGGCCGATATCGCACACTCCCGCAGTACGCCGGGCGCTGGCGCACCGCAGCGCAAAGACATCCAGGGCATTGAAGCCAAAGGCGCTCACCCCCAGGGCCAGGGCCAGCGCCCGGGCAAAGGCAGTGCCGATGCGCACGCCGGTAAAGGCACCAGGCCCGACGCAGACACCGATACGCGAAAGCTGGCTCGGCTTCAGGCCCGCCTGCTTCAGTGCCGCATCCAGCAGCGGTGCGAGAGTCGCATCCTGTCCGCGTGCGCCCGCCTTGATGCGCAGCGTATCCGTGCTCCCGCAACGCACCAGCACGGCACAGCTTTGCGCGCTTGTGTCGATCAGAAGCAGCGCCACGGCGCGCCTTCACAGAATGATGTTGGCATCATCGAAGTCCAGGCGCGGCGAGCGCGCAAACAGGGCCGAATCATCGCCATGGCCAATGGCGCAAATGAAGTTGGACTTCCAGCGCTTCATGCGCGGATCCGGAGCGAAGAATTCGGCATCAACACCGGCACGGTCAAAGCCCGACATGGGGCCGCAATCGAGCCCCAGCGCCCGCGCCGCCATCATCAGATATGCGCCCTGCAGGGTGCTGTTGCGAAACGCCGCATCAAAATGCGCCTCGGGCTCGTCAAACCAGTTGGCCGCGTCCGGATTGTGCGGAAACAGGGCCGCCACCTTGTCCTCGAACTTGTCGTCCCAGGCGATGATCACCGTCCACGGCGCCGTCATCACCTTGGGCACATTGGCCTCCATCAGCAGAGGCCTCATCCGCTCCTTGGCCGCTTTCGAGCGCAGCCACAAAAACCGCGCCGGGCTGATATTGGCACTGGTCGGTCCCCATTTCATCAGATCGTAGACCGCGCGTATGGTCACTTCGGAGACATCGTCGCTGCGCCAGGCATTGGCGGTGCGGGCGGTGCGGAAAAGTTGGTCTAGGGCGTGGTCAGGAAGCGGGTCTGCCATGGGATCTGTCCTGTTTCAGAGCACCTGTTCGACGGCGGTGACTTCAGGCACATAGTGCTTGAGCAAATTCTCGACGCCCTGTTTGAGCGTCATTGCCGATGACGGACACCCGGCGCAGGCGCCGCGCATGTGCAGATAGACCAGGCCGCTTTGCGGATCGAAGCGCGAAAACACGATATCGCCGCCATCGCGGGCCACGGCCGGGCGCACACGGGT
>JALWUB010000370.1 GCA_026993275.1 Robiginitomaculum sp.
GTGCCCTCGCGCAAGGGCCGGACCGGCGATCTGATGGTCCGCCTGATGATCGCCCTGCCCGAAAAACCGGACAAGGATCTGAAAAAATGCGTGCAAGACTGGCAGGCCAAACACAGCTATAATCCCCGCAAGGCTCTTGGGGTATAGCTCTTGGCCTGGCACGTTCACGCGAGGTTCAGGCCCTTGGGGGCATAGTGCTGTCATGAGGATTTTCGCTGTCATTGCTCTGGCGTTTGCGGCTGTTGGCATGGCCGTGCCGGCACCGCCGGCGCAAGCGCAAAGCCGTTCCGTGTTTGCGCAGCGTCTGACCGCCGATCAGGCGCGCAATGCCTGCCGCAGCGGCCATGTGATGTGTGCGAAAAGAGCCTTGGGCGTGGTCAAGAAGCGCTATCCGAATTTGCGCCACAGCAACACTTATCTGAAACGAGGCGCAAGCGGGCGGCAGGAGTATGTCGTCAAGATGATGAGCGCCAACGGGCGCATGGTCGAGGTCCGGGTTGATGCCAGAACCGGCAGAATCCTCGGCACCAGGGGAAACTGAAGATGCGGCTTCTCGTTGTCGAAGATGATCCGGACCTGAATCGCCAGCTTGTCGAGGCGCTCAATGATGCGGGCTATGTCACCGACAAGGCCTTTGACGGCGAGGAAGGCCTGTTCCTGGGCGAGACAGAGCCGTATGACGCCGTGATCCTGGACCTTGGCCTTCCGGAAATCGACGGCGTTACGGTGCTGGAGCGCTGGCGCCGGGCCGGGCGCACGTTTCCGGTCCTGATTCTGACGGCGCGGGACCGCTGGAGCGAAAAGGTCGCGGGCTTTGATGCCGGGGCCGATGACTATCTGACCAAGCCCTTTCATACAGAAGAATTGCTGGCGCGCCTGCGGGCGCTGGTGCGCCGCGCCTCGGGGCATGTCACCTCGACCATCGAGATTGGCGACTTGTCCGTGGACACCCGCGGCGCCAGGGTTTTTCTGAATGGCGCGCCTGTGAAGCTGACCTCGCATGAATTCCGCCTGCTCAGCTATCTTTCCCATCATGCAGACCGTGTGATTTCCCGGTCCGAGCTGATCGAGCATATTTATGACCAGGATTTTGACCGCGATTCCAACACCATCGAGGTCTTTATCGGGCGGTTGCGCAAGAAGATCGGCACCAACAGGATTGTCACCGTCAGGGGGCTGGGTTACCGCCTGGTGGACCCGGCCGCGGCCGATGATGGCCATTAAGAATTCGCTGGCCGGGCGCCTTGTCGCTGGCGCGGCCCTGTGGACCGTGGCGCTGCTTGTCGCTGGCGCCTTCGTGCTGACCACGCAATACCGCCATTCCGTTCACCGTGTTGATGATGATCATCTGAATGCCGTCATCGAGTCCCTGGCGGCATTTTCCGAAATGACGCCGGAAGGCAAATACTATCTGAGCCGCAGGCCGGGCGATCCGCGTTTTGAGCGTGTGTTTTCCGGTCAGTACTGGCAGGTTTCCCTGATTGCCGGCCCTGGAAAGCATGGCCAGGTGGCGCGCTCTGAATCGCTTTATGACAGTGAATTGCATATCCCGGTCTCCGTGATCGAAAAGGCCGCCAAGGACCCGGGAGACAATATCAGACAGGGTCTGACCGGCCCGGACAACGAGCCCTTGCGCTCGCTGACGCGGGTGGTGCGTATGCCTGACAAGGTCAGTGTGCTGGCCATTACCGCTGCATCCGACCGCAGGCCGGGCGATCTGGAAATTGCCCGCTTCCGCAAGGTCGTGGCCTGGACGCTGGGGCTTTTTGCGACCGGGCTTGTGATCGCCATCATCATCCAGGTGCGCGTTGGCCTTGCGCCAATTTACAAGATCCGCAGGGCCCTGGCGCGGATCAGGGAGGGCGAGGCCGACGAAGTCAAGGGCACCTACCCGGCGGAACTGGCGCCCCTGACGGAAGAACTCAATACCCTCTTGCGCCACAACAGGGAAGTTGTGGAGCGCGCGCGCACCCATGTGGGCAATCTTGCCCATGCCCTTAAAACGCCCATCTCCGTCCTGCTCAATGAAAGCGCCCGGAATCGCAAGGATCTGGCGCCGCTGGTTCAGAAACAGGCCGCCAGCATGGCGCGCCAGGTGGATCACCATTTGCATCGCGCCAGCATGGCGGCACGGGCGCAGGTGATCGGGACGCGCACGCCGGTGGCTGAAGCCGTCAGTCAGATGCAAAGGACGCTGGAGCGCCTTTTCAAGGACAAGCCGATCACCTTTGACGTTGATGTGCCTGCAAACCTGACATTCCGGGGCGAGCGCCAGGACCTCGATGAATTGCTTGGCAATGTGATGGAGAATGCCTGCAAATGGACGAAGGACAGCATCCGCATCTCTGCCAGGGAACATGATGCAACGACCCTGGAGGTTGTCATTGAAGACAATGGCCCGGGCTTGCCCGCGCAACAACGCGAGGACGTCCTGGCCCGCGGCAAGCGGCTGGACCAGAGCACGCCGGGCTCGGGGCTGGGGCTGTCCATAGTCAGCGATCTGGTTGGCGCCTATGGCGGCACCATGGCTCTGGAAGACAGCGATCTGGGCGGCTTGAAAGTGATCATCAGATTGCCATTGGCCCGGCCGCGGAATTAGGGTCTGAACCCAACTGGCTTGCCCATTCTGCGCGAGCGCCCATGCGGGTTTGACAGGAAAGCCCAATCTGCGGCGCAAACGCTCCTCGAATAGGGGCAGCCCTGTCCTTCGTCGCCTTTGCTGGCATCTTGCCCTTCCCTGTCAAACAGAATTGCGTAATCCAATTGGGTTCAGACCCTGGCCATAAATCGGGCGTTAATACACTTGCGCTCATAGTGCCTGTCTATTCTCGAGGTGACAGGCGGCGACCATGGCTATTCCCGTCGAAAAATCAGCCCAGTTGCAAGCTCTTTTTTCGACCATTTCCGCGCCTTGCAAAGAGAGCCTGATCATGACGATCAAGGCGGCAATGGCGGATGGCGAGGAATCCCTGCCATTTGCCGAACTGCTCGCTCTTTTGGGACATGAAGACCATCAGGACGAGCGCTGGAAGGCCCTGTTCAGCGTTGTGCGTCCGCTCACGGCTGAAACCGTGCAGCGTTGCGACCAGATTGCACAATCCCTGTTGCAGCAGGTCTGGGACTATTATTTGCGGGATATGGACCCGGAAAAGGCCGCTGCCTGGTTGTCCGGGGATGAGGATATTGCCGCGGTGCGCACGGCGATCATTGAGGGCTTCAGGCCGATTCTGGACAGCAAGGCAAAGACAAAAGAGGTCAAGCTCCGCTTTGTCTCCAGACATGCGCGCGAGCTGGAAATGCTCTTGTCGCTGCTGGCGCGTGCTGAGGAAATCGAGGACTTTCTTGATGGCTGGCCAGAGGAAATCAAGGATCTTGACGACACGCACCTGATTCCGCTGCGCGAGTTCAACGATCATCTGATTGCCGACAGTCCTGAAATCACGCCCTATCTGCTGTTTCTGGTGAAAGCCCGGCTGCGCCATTCCTATCAGGTCTTCAGGGCCGTGGAAAAGGTCACGCGGCATTCCAATGACCGGATCATGCTCAATACCGAACTCAAGCTGGTCGGGGATGCCTTGCTGGACGAAAACGATGTCTGCCTGGAGGCAATTTCCTGGGAGGCCGGGAAAGCGTGCGATGC
>JALWUB010000371.1 GCA_026993275.1 Robiginitomaculum sp.
AGCCCCTTGCGCTCGCGGGTGTGGCGCACACCGCCAAACAGGCTGAATTGCCGGTTCAGGTGCAGATTGCCATGGGCAAAGCCGGCAATGCTGGTGGTGCGGCCCGTGATGCGCTGGCCATCAAGCACGTCTGGCGGCTGCACCGCCGCCGGCACATGCAGCACCTTGTCCAGAAACGCCGCGCCCATGAGCGGAAATGTCGGACTGAACAGGGTTTCGGAGCGCAACACATAAAGCCCGGCGAGAAAGTCATAGCGCCGGGTTTCGGGCGAGGTCAGGCGCAGTTCCTGCGACCATTCCCTTGCCCGGCCATCATAGCGCGCGGTGGTGATGGCAATCGGCAGGCGGTCGCCGTCCTGAATGTAGAAATCGCGCACATGGGACCAGCCGCTGATACTGTGCAGGGCAAAGCCGCGGCCCAGATCATAATTGGCCAGCACCGCGGCGCGCACCGCGCTCTGGGTCTGAAACTCGTCCTGGTCGAGATTGATGGTGTAGGGAATGGTGTCCGAGCCAATATTGGTGACCGCCTCGCCAAGGGTGTTGGGGCGGTCATGGCGGTGCTGGTAAGAAAGACTGGCGCGTACATCAAGGCGCCCCGAAGGCGTATAGGCCAGCGCGGCGCTGGCGGCAGCATGATTTTCCGCGCCGGCCTTGCGTCCGGTGAAGGCGTTCCGGATATAGCCGCCGCGATCGCGCTTCAGGCCAAAGAGGCGCAGCGCCAGACTGTCCCCGCGCAGGCCCAGATCCAGGCTGGCGCGCTCTTCGGTGAGGCCGTAACTGCCGCCGCTCAGGCGCGCCGTGGCGCTGTCATCTCCCCTGGGCGCGCGGGTGATGATGTTGATGGCGCCGCCAATGGTGTCGCGGCCAAAGAGGGTGCCCTGCGGCCCCTTGAGCACCTCGACGCGCTCCACATCGGCCATGTCCACATCCATGGCGGTGTCGGCATTGACAAACACCCCGTCCACATAGACGCCAACGGAACGGCCGGAGCTGTGCGCAATGCCGGCGCCAATGCCGCGCATGGTGATGAAGCTCTGCCCGGCTTCGGTGGAAGGCGGCATCCACATATTGGGCACGAAGTCAGCCAGGTCCTCCAGCCCCTGCGGGCGCAGGGTCTCGATCTGCGCCGCGTCAAAACTGCTGATGGACACCGGCACATCGTGCAGGTTTTCCGGCCGCCGGGTGGCGGTGACGATAATCTCGTCCAGCCGCGCATGGCCAGCCTCATGGCGTTGCGGCGCCTGGGCCGCCGCGCCGTGGGCGGTCATCGCGCCTGCAAGGCCGAGCAGCGCGGTTGCAGCGCAAGTTTTCATCACATGGCAAGCGTTCATCATTGTCAAACCCCAAAGTGCGCACCGGCTTTCGGGGTTTGCAGGACGGCTGCGCGAACGCATGGCGGGCCGCGCCCCAAAGGGCACGGACAGCCATGCGCAGATTGCGCACACGCCTGATCTTCTACCATCCGGACTGTCACCGTCGGCTCCGGGCTCGCACCGGAATCCTGCCTGTTCCGCCATATGGCAAAACCGGCTCGCGGGCTCATCAGCGCCGCCATCCTGGCTGCGCTGCATGACCGCCGGTGGGGACTTTCACCCCGCCCCGAAGATCGATGTTGCGGCACCTTGCCGCAGACTTTGCCTGTAGCAAGCCCGGTGTGGTGTGACAACACCACAAAGCACGGGGATATTGGGCAGCAGGCCCCGCCCGCTCCGGTACAGGAAAGGGATGACAGGCGGAGGAAGATGCCCCATATAGGCGCGTGTCATCACGCGCACCGGGGCCCCATGCCATGACCATTGAAAAAGAGTTCATCAGCGCGCAGGACCTGTTGCGCGATTCCTTTATCCTGGCGGAAAAGATCGTGCTGTCGGGTTTCCGCCCGGATTATATTGTCGGTGTCTGGCGCGGCGGCACGCCGGTCGGCATTGCGGTGCAGGAAGCGCTGGATTATTGCGGCATTCCGTCGGACCATATCGCCATCCGCACTTCCTCCTATCACGGCATTGAACAGCAGGACGAGCATGTGCGCGTGCACGGCCTGCACTATCTGGTCGAAAACATGAATGCCGAGGACAGCCTGCTGATCCTGGATGACGTGTTCGATTCAGGCCGCTCCATCGACGCCATCATCAATGAATTGTCGCGCCTGTGCCGCCGCAACATGCCGGCGGACGTGCGCACCGGCACGGTGTATTACAAGCCGGGCAAGAACAAGACCGACCGGGTCCCGGACTATTATGTGCACGAGACCGAAACCTGGCTGGTGTTTCCGCACGAGCTTGACGGCCTCAGCGAGGCCGAGGTGCGGGCCCACAAGGTCTTGCCGGAAAGCCTGATCGAAATGCACAATCTGGTATCTGAAGGAGACGCAAAATGAGCACGGAACTGGACGCCCAGCTGGTGCGCACCGAAGGCTATATCGGCGGCAAATGGGTGCAGGCGGACAAGGGCGCCACCTTCGCGGTCTTCAATCCTGCCGACGGCAAGGAGATTGTGGAAGTTGCCGATATGGGCGCGGCGGAAACCGCCAGGGCCATTGATGCTGCCGCCGCCGCGTTTCCCGAATGGGCCGCCCGCACCGCAAGCGAGCGTTCGAAGATCCTGCGCCGCTGGCATGACCTGATTGTTTTGCATGCGGATGAACTGGCCGCCATCCTGACCGCCGAGGAAGGCAAGCCGCTGACCGAGGCTCGCGGCGAAGTGCTTTATGGCGCGAGCTTTGTCGAGTGGTATGCCGAAGAGGCCAAGCGCGTCTATGGCGACCTGATTCCGGCAACGGCGAAGGACCGGCGCTTTTTGGTGCTCAAACAGCCCATTGGCGTTGTCGGTGCCATCACGCCGTGGAACTTTCCCTCTGCGATGATCACCCGCAAGGTCGCCCCGGCGCTGGCGGCGGGCTGCACGGCGGTGGTCAAACCGGCCGAGGATACGCCCCTGAGCGCCCTGGCGCTGGCGGTGCTGGCCGAAGAGGCGGGCATCCCGCCGGGGGTGCTGAACATTGTTCCGGCGCATGATCCGGCGCCGGTGGGCAAGACGCTGACGTCTGATCCGCGGGTGCGCAAGATCTCCTTCACCGGCTCGACAGAAGTCGGCCGCCTGTTGATGCGCGAAGCGGCGCAAAACATCACCAAGGTGTCGCTGGAGCTCGGCGGCAATGCCCCCTTCATCGTCTTTGACGATGCCGATCTGGATGCGGCGGTCGAGGGCGCGCTGGCCAGCAAATACCGCAATGCCGGGCAGACCTGTGTCTGTGCCAACCGCATTCTGGTGCAGGACGGCATTCATGACGCCTTTGCGCAAAAGCTCGCCGACGCAACGGCCAAACTGCTGGTTGGCCGCGGCGAGCAGGCCGGCGTGCAAATCGGCCCGCTGATCAATGAGGCGGCCCTGCGCAAGGTCGAGGCGCTGATGGAAGACGCCGTCGCCAAGGGCGCGCGCATCATTACCGGCGGCGGCAAGCATGAGCAGGGAGCGCTGTTCTTTACGCCTACGGTGATCGCCAATGTCGGCCCGGAGATGGAGATTGCCCGCACCGAAATCTTCGGCCCGGTGGCGGCGCTGCGGCGGTTTTCCGATGAGGCCGAGGCGCTCAGGCTGGCCAATGAAACGCCGTTTGGCCTGGCCGCCTATTTCTAC
>JALWUB010000372.1 GCA_026993275.1 Robiginitomaculum sp.
AAATAACCCCCTGCGGCTGGCGCTCAGCATGGGTGATCCGGCCGGACTCGGCCCTGAACTCACCGCCCGGGCCTGGGCAGGCTTGCGCCGCAGCGGCCCGGTCTTTTTTGCCATAACCGCACCGGAACTGGCGCGCCGCCACGCCAGCGCGCTGGACCTGCCGCCGCCTGTGGAGATCAGCGCGCCGCAAGATGCGCACGCGGTCTTTGCCAGCGCCCTGCCGGTTCTGCCTCTGGACCTGCCTGCCGCCGTTCATGATGGCACGCCCGATGCCGCCAATGCCCCTGCTGTGATTGCCGCGATTGAACGGGGCGCGGATCTGGCCATGTCTGGCGCGGCGGCAGCGCTGGTCACCAACCCGATTGCCAAATCGGTGCTCCATGATGCCGGTTTTGCCCATCCCGGCCATACCGAGTTTCTGGGGGCGCTGGCGGCCCGGGCACAGCACTGGCCGCAACCGCATGGCCCGGTGATGATGCTGCAAGGCGGCGGCCTGCGCGTGGCGCTGGCCACCGTGCACCTGCGCGTGCGCGACGTGCCGGCGGCGATCACCCGTGCGCGCATCATGCACACGGCGCGTGTGCTGGAATGCGCCCTGAAACGCGATTTTGGCCTGGCCCGGCCGCGCATAGCCCTGTGCGCCCTCAACCCCCATGCGGGCGAGGATGGCGCCATGGGCGATGAGGAAGCGCGCATCATCAACCCGGCCGCGCAAGCCCTGCGCGAGGAGGGCATGGCGATCTCTGACGCGCGCCCGGCCGATACCCTGTTTGGCGAGACGGCGCGCACGGGCTATGATGCGGCGCTGGCCATGTATCACGACCAGGGCCTGATCCCGGTCAAGACCCTGGATTTTCATGGCGGCGTCAACATCACGCTGGGCCTGCCCTTTGTGCGCACCTCGCCCGATCACGGCACCGGTTTTGATATCGCAGGCACCGGCCAGGCCCGGCCCGGCAGCCTGATCGCCGCCCTGCGCACCGCCGCCGCCATGGCCGCCAGCAGGCAGAGCCATGAGCGCGCTTGACGCCCTGCCCTCCGTGCGCGCCAGTGTCGAGGCGCTGGGTCTGCGCGCGCACAAGTCCCTGGGCCAGCATTTCTTGTATGACCTCAACCTGACGCAAAAGATCGTCCGTGCGGCGGGCGCCGGCAAAGGCGATCTGGTGATCGAGGTTGGCCCCGGTCCCGGCGGCCTGACCCGGGCCTTGCTGCACAGCGGCGCGCATGTGATCGCGGTCGAGCGCGACCCCCGCTTTGCCCCTTTGCTGCAACAGCTGACAGAGGCCAGCGGCGGCGCCCTGCAGGTGCGCCAGGAAGACGCCTTGCAGCTGGACCTGGGGGCGCTGGCCCGGCCGGGAGAGCCGCTCAAAATCGTCTCCAACCTGCCCTACAATGTCGGTACGGCCCTGCTGGTGAACTGGCTGACGCAGACGCCGCGCGTCTGGTTTTCCATGACCTTGATGTTCCAGCGCGAGGTCGCCGAGCGGGTGGTGGCGCAGGCGGGCGATCAGGCCTATGGCCGCCTCGCCGTGTTGCGCTCTGCCGTTGCCGATGCGCATTTGCTCTTTGGCGTGCCCGCCTCCGCCTTTACGCCGCCGCCCAAGGTGGATTCGGCGGTGGTGCACCTTGTTCCCAAGGCGGATGGGGCGTGCTTTGATGACCTGGAAGCCCTGCAAACCGTTACCCGCGCCGCCTTTGGCCAGCGCCGCAAAATGCTGCGCGCCAGCCTCAAGGCCTGCGCCAAGGCCGCCGGGATGGATGTCGTGACGTGGCTGGAATCGGCTGGGATCGACCCCGCCGCACGCCCGCAAACCGTGCCGCCGGAAGGGTTTTTCGCACTGGCGCGGGCATGGCGGACGGCTCAATCCCGGCGGTAAACTTTTCCCTCTTTCATCACGAAGCGCACGGCTTTCAGGGCCCCAATGTCCTTGACCGGGTTGCCCTGCACGGCAACGAGGTCAGCCAGCAGGCCGGGCTTGATGGCGCCAATCCTGTCCTGCATGTGCAAGATGCGGGCATTGACGGATGTGGCCGCGCGCAGGGCCTGCAGCGCCGGCAGGCCGTATTCGACCATCAGCATGGTCTCGGTGGCGTTGTCGCCGTGGGAGAACACCCCCGCGTCCGAGCCATTGCAGATGGTCACGCCAGCCTTGAGCGCACGCGCAAAGGCGGTGTGCTGGTCCTTCACCCGTTGCGGCATGGCGTCCCTGCCCTTGCGCCAGCCATGATAGCGGGCGATGGCCTCGCCGGCGGCCAGGGTCGGGCACCAGGCGACATGGCGCTGCGCCATCAGTCTGAAGGTTGCCAGCGTGCCATAATCGCCATGCTCGATGGTCTGAAAGCCCGCCAGAACCGCGCGGCGCATTCCCTCATCGCTGCTGGCATGGGCGACCACCGGGCGCCCGGCGGCGCTGGCGGTGCGCACCACCAGTTTGAGCTCTTCAAGCGAAAACGTCGGCGCCGTCTCGCCATTGGGTCCCCAGCGGTAATCGGCATAGATTTTCACCCAGTCGGCACCCTTGCCCATTTGCGAGCGCACCACGCGGATGAGCGCGTCCTGCCCGTCAGCCTCCTCTGCCCCCAGCGGCAGATCCCATTCGGGCGCGCCCTTGGGGCCATAGCTGCCAGTGGCGACAATGGCGCGGGTGGCGGCCAGCATGCGCGGGCCGGGAATGATGCCCTGCTCCACCGCTTGTTTCAGTCCCACATCCGCATAGCCTGCGCCCTCCGTGCCCAGATCACGCACCGTGGTGAACCCGGCCATCAGGGTGGCGCGCAAATGCTGCACGGCGCGCGCGGTGCGCAAGGAGAGCGGTTCCTTGAGCACCTGATCGGTCCAGCTGGTTTCGTCATAGGGGTGCAGCAGCATGTGGGTGTGGTTGTCGATCAGGCCGGGCAGCAGGGTCTGGCTCTTCAGCGCCACGGTTTTCGTGCCCCTGGGAAGCGAAACCGCACCCGCAGGCCCGGCCGCCGCGATCCTCTTCCCGCGCACCAGCACCACCCAGTCCTGATGCAGGTCCTGGCCATCAAACACCGCTTCCGGGCGCAACAGGATGGCGCTCTCCTGCGCCCTGGCGCCCCCGAACAGCATCAGCGCCAGCACCGCGCTGCAGAGCACACGCACAACAGGTTTCATATTGTCCTCCCCAAAAACCGGCAAACGCAAATCTGCCACGCCCGGCGCGCCATGGCCAGTGCAGCGGCTTTGGCCCGTGCCGCTTGACGCCGCGGCGCATGACAGTGCACCTATAGGGCGAAAACGGGCGGACAAAGGCAGGCGATTCCCATGGCAGACCCCTATGACGTTGTTATCATTGGCGGCGGACCCGGCGGCTATAACTGCGCCATCCGCGCCGGGCAGCTCGGCCTGAAGGTCGCCTGTATCGAAAAGGACGCGGCGCTGGGCGGCACCTGCCTGAATGTCGGCTGCATCCCCTCCAAGGCGCTGCTGCATGCCTCCGAAGCCTATGAGGCGGTGCAAAAGGATTATCCGGCGCTGGGCATTGAGGCGGGTGCGCTGAAGCTGGACCTGGCGAAAATGATGGCCGCCAAGGCGCAGACCGTGGAGGGGCTGACCAAGGGCATTGCGTTCCTGTTCAAGAAAAACAAGGTGGACCATGTTCGCGGCAC
>JALWUB010000373.1 GCA_026993275.1 Robiginitomaculum sp.
CGCTACAAGGACCGCCAGGGCGGCTATACGCGCGTGCTCAAGGCAGGCTTCCGCCATGGCGACAATGCTCCGGTCGCGGTGATCGAACTGGTGGACCGCGATGTGGAGGCCAAGGGCAAGGCCGACCGCGAGCGTCTTGCCGCCGAAGAGGCCGCTGCCGAAGACTGATCGGCTGAACACTCTGCAGAATCAGGCGGCTTTGCATCTGCAGAGCCGCCTTTTTGCGTTTAGCGTTTGCTCTTGCGCATGACCCAGACAAACAGCGACGCCGTGACAACAAGAATGGAAACCAGCGAAACAATGGCCGCAATGGCCAGCGGATCCAGCACCATGACTTTCCCCCAAAAACGAATTGGACGGATGATCTGCCTAGCAGATCTTCCGCCAGGGCGCGTTGTGGCAAAACCGCGCGCTTCCCGTGGGTAAGCGGCGGTTCTCCGCTCCAGGACATCCGGCGCGTCCCTCTGCCGCCATGCCCATGCAGCGCCGGATTCTTCACCAAATGACAGGCATGGCCCGCTGGTCTGTCCAACGTTCTGTCCACCGTATTGCATGTCTCTCCAGCCTTGTCCCTTGACTTCGGGCCGCCGTCTTCCTACCTCCTGCCTGCACTGGCAGCCGGGCGGGGAGAGTGCTAACAAATCGCCCTGGCGGCTTGCCGGAAATGTTTTCAATCTGGAATGAGCAATTGGGAGACGATTGATATGAAATTCCGTCCATTACACGACCGCGTGCTGGTCAAGCGGATCGAGGAAGAAGAAAAGACGGCTGGCGGGATTATTATTCCCGATACGGCCAAGGAAAAACCCCAGGAAGGCGAAGTCATCGCCGTTGGCCCTGGCGCCAAGAACGAAGATGGCAAGGTGACGCCGCTGGACGTCAAGGTCGGCGATCGCATCCTGTTCGGCAAATGGTCCGGCTCTGATGTCGTGCTCGAAGGCGAAGAGCTGATGATCATGAAGGAATCCGACATCCTGGGCATTCTTGGCTAAGCCCGGGCCCGAAACCATCTCAACACATCACTACAGCAAAAGGAAATTCCAATGGCTGCCAAAGAAGTTCTCTTCGACGCAACCGCGCGCGAACGCATGATGCGCGGTGTCGATATCCTGGCCAATGCGGTCAAGGTCACGCTCGGCCCCAAGGGCCGCAATGTCGTGCTCGACAAATCCTTCGGCGCACCGCGCACCACCAAGGACGGTGTCACCGTCGCCAAGGAAATCGAGCTTGAAGACAAGTTTGAAAACATGGGCGCGCAAATGCTGCGCGAAGTCGCCGCCAAGGCCAATGACGTGGCCGGCGACGGCACCACCACCGCCACCCTGCTGGCGCAAAGCCTGGTCACCGAAGGCATGAAGCGCGTTGCCGCGGGCATGAACCCGATGGACCTGAAACGCGGCATTGACGCCGCCGTTGCCGAAGTCGTCAAGGACGTTGTCGGCAAGGCCAAGAAGGTCAAGACCAATGAGGAAATCGCGCAAGTCGGCGCCATTTCCGCCAATGGCGAACGCGAAATCGGCGACATGATTGCCCAGGCCATGGAAAAGGTCGGCAATGAAGGCGTGATCACGGTTGAAGAAGCCAAGTCGCTGGAAACCGAGCTGGAAGTCGTGGAAGGCATGCAGTTCGACCGCGGCTACCTGTCGCCTTATTTCATCACCGATCCGGACAAGATGATCGCGGTTCAGGAAGATCCGCTGATCCTGCTGCACGAGAAGAAGCTGTCCAACCTGCAAGCCATGCTGCCGATTCTGGAAAGCGTCGTGCAGGCCTCGCGGCCGCTGCTGATCATTGCCGAAGACGTGGAAGGCGAAGCCCTGGCCACCTTGGTGGTCAACAAGCTGCGCGGCGGCCTGAAGATCGCTGCGGTCAAGGCCCCGGGCTTTGGCGACCGGCGCAAGGCGATGCTCGAAGACATTGCCGTGCTCACCGGTGCGCAGGTGATTTCCGAAGACCTGGGCATCAAGCTCGAAAATGTCACCATGGACATGCTGGGCAGCGCCAAGAAGGTCTCCATCACCAAGGACGACACCACCATTGTTGACGGCGCTGGCGACAAGGAAGCCATTGAGGCCCGCATTGCACAGATCCGCCGCCAGATCGAGGACACCACCTCCGACTATGACCGCGAAAAGCTGCAGGAACGCCTGGCCAAGCTGGCCGGCGGTGTGGCCGTGATCAAGGTTGGCGGTGCCACCGAGATCGAGGTGAAGGAACGCAAGGACCGGGTCGAGGATGCGCTGAACGCCACCCGCGCCGCGGTCGAGGAAGGCATTGTGCCGGGCGGTGGTTCGGCGCTGCTGCGCGCGTCCAAGTTCATCGACGTGCAAGGCGCCAATGACGACCAGAAAGCCGGTATCGACATTGTCCGCCGTGCCCTGCAGGCCCCGGTGCGCCAGATTGCCCAGAATGCGGGCGCTGAAGGCTCCATCGTGGTCGGTAAGATCCTCGAGTCCAAGAGCGCCAGCTTTGGCTATGATGCGCAAAACGACAAATATGTCGACATGGTCGAAGCCGGCATCATCGACCCGGTCAAGGTCGTGCGCTCTGCCCTGCAAAACGCGGCTTCCGTGGCTGGTCTGATGATCACCACCGAAGCGGCCGTGGCCGACGCGCCCAAGAAGGAAGCTGCTGCTGGCGGCGGCATGCCGGACATGGGCGGTATGGGTGGCATGGGCGGCATGATGTAAGCCTGGTCCACCTGGAACCCATCAAGGGCGGAGCTTCGGCTCCGCCCTTTTTGTATGCGTGGCAAAAGATTCAGAACAGGCCTTCAATCTGGCCGTTTTCATCGAGGCGGATGCTGTTGGCCGCGGGCACGCGCGGCAGGCCGGGCATGGTCATGACGGCGCCGCAAATGGCGACAACGAATCCGGCGCCCGCGGACAGGCGCACTTCGCGCACCGGCAGGGTGAAGCCCTCGGGCGCGCCCACCCTGGCCGGGTCCGTGCTGAAGGAATACTGGGTCTTGGCAATGCACACCGGCAAATCGCCATAGCCCTCGTCTTCCCAGGCCTTGAGGCGGGCGCGCACCTTGGCGTCCATTTCAAGGCCGTCGGCGTGATAGATTTTGCGCGCAATGGTCTCGATTTTTTCTACCAGGCCCATGCTGTCCGGATAAAGCGGCGTGAAATCGGCCGTGCCGCTGTCGGCCAGGGCCGCGGCCTTGCGCGCCAGGTCTTCCGCCCCGGCGCCGCCATCGGCCCAGTGGGTGGCCAGCGCCACCGTAACGCCGCGCCCGGCGCAATAGTCCTGCACCGCGGCAATCTCGCCGGGACTGTCGGCGTCAAAGCGGTTGATGGCAACCATGGCCGGAACGCCAAAGCGGGCCAGGTTGTCCAGATGCCGCCCCAGATTGGTGCAGCCGGCCTGCACGGCTTGTGCATTGGCGGCGGCCAGATCTGCCCTGGCAACGCCGCCATGCATTTTCAGCGCCCGTATGGTGGCCACCACCACCACGGCGTCCGGGCGCAGACCGGCCTTGCGGCACTTGATGTCAAAGAACTTCTCGGCGCCCAGATCGGCGCCAAATCCGGCTTCGGTAATGACATAATCGGCCAGTTTCATGGCCCCCTTGGTGGCAATGACCGAATTGCAGCCATGGGCAATGTTGGCAAACGGCCCGCCAT
>JALWUB010000374.1 GCA_026993275.1 Robiginitomaculum sp.
GCATACCAGGCGCCGGGGCGGTAATTGCCGCTCAGGCCCGGGCCGCCAAACGGCATGGTGCTGGCCGCACCGGTGGTCGGGCGGTTGAAATTGACGATCCCGGCGCGAATATCGGCGCAAAAGCGTGTCCACAGGCCTTCATCATCGCTGATCAGACCTGCGGACAGGCCATATCTGGTGGCGTTGGCACGCTGCACCGCGTCGGCGAAACTGTCTGCCCGCCAGACCTGCAACAGCGGGCCAAAGACCTCTTCGTCCTCAGCCTTCGCCTCGCCCATTTCCAGAAGCCCCGGGCTGATGGCGCACTCTGACCAGTCCAGAGGTTTGGCCTTGCGAATGGCCTTGGCACCATTGCGCACATGCCGCGCCTGCGCCGCCAGCACCATTTTCGCAGCGCCTTGGGAGATCAGCGCCCCGGCAAAGGGCGCAGGGTCTTCATCCCACCGGCCAAAGCGCACCCGGTCAATTTGTGCGGCCACCGCTGCAACAATGGCATCGCCCCTGGCCCCTTCAGGCACGATCAGGCGGCGCGCGCATGAACAGCGTTGCCCGGTGGTGGCATAGGCCGAATGCACCACCAGATTGGCCGCGGCGGCTGTGTCTTGCGCATCCCAGACGATCAACGGGTTGTTGCCGCCCATTTCCAGCGCCAGGATCACATCCGGACGGCCGCCGAACAGGCGGTGGATGAAGGTGCCGGTGGCGGCAGAACCGGTGAACAGCACGCCATTGACAGCCTCATGGTTCAACAGCGCCGCGCCGGTCTCGCGCCCGCCCTGTACGACGTTGAGCACGCCCTCGGGCAGGCCTGCCTCCTGCCAGAGCCAGGCCATGCAGGCACCCACGGCGGGGGTCAGTTCGGAAGGCTTGAAGACAATGCAGTCGCCCGCCAGCAGTGCCGGCACAATATGGCCATTGGGCAAATGCCCGGGGAAATTATACGGCCCCAGAACCGCCATGACCCCGTGCGGGCAATGGCGCAAATGCACCCGCCCGAAGGCGGTATCGCCGCCATGTTCCCCGGTGCGGGCCGCATAGGCGTCAATGGAAATGCCCACCTTGCCCATCATCGCCGCAACCTCCGTGCGGGTTTCCCACAACACCTTGCCGGTTTCGCGGGCGATCAGGACGGCCAGTTCTTCCTTGTGCTCTTCCAGCTTGCCCTTGTAGGCCTGGCAACAGGCTGCGCGTTCCGCGAAAGAAAGATGGCGCCAGGCCTCGAATGCGCCGCGCGCCGCAGCAAAGGCGGCATCCACCTGTTCTGCGCCCGCGGCCTGCCCCTGCCAGACCATGGAGCCATCGCCCGGATTGGCCGACCCCAGCGCCTCGCCCTGCCCGGCCTGCCATGTTCCGCCAATCAGATTGCCCGCCTGCCAGCTCATGTTGCACTCACGATTCGAACCATATCGCCCTCCTTGACCTGCAAGGCCTCCAGGATTTCTGCATCCGCATACGCCTCTTCACCGTGCATGGCCACGGCGCCCGCACAGGCGCGAAACCCGTTGATGCGGTTGTTGCTGAGGCGCAAGCGTTCGCCCTCGTCTGGGTGGCCCTTGCGGATGCGAACCAAGCGGCTTTCGCGCAGTGTGCGCATGCTGTCGCGCGGGCCGAAAACCAGCGGGCCGCCATCGAAAATGTCGATAATGCGGTTAAAGCTGAAGCCTTCGCGCTCCAGCAGTTTCCTGGCGCCGCCGCCCTCGGGATGCACCTGGCCAATGACGGCGCGCGCCTCTTCGGGCAGCAGGTCCACATAAATGGGATATTTGGGCATCAGGTCGAGGATGAACTGTTTGTCCGTGGTGCCGGAAAGATAATCGGCCTCGTTGAACTCCATGCGGAAGAACTTGCGCGTCAAATGCTCCCAGAAGGGCGAATAACCGTGCTTGTCCACGACACCGCGCAATTCCGCCAGCAACACCCGCCCGAAACGCTGCGGCGCCGCCGCAATCAGCAAATAGCGCGCCTGCGCGATCAGTCCGCCGGTGCCGCCGCCGCGGGCCTCGGGATGCACAAACAGGGTGCCCACCTCGGTGCAGCCGTCAAACTCGTTGACCAGGATCATCACGTCCATGTCAAAGCGCCGCTTGGCCACATAGGAGGACTGGGCGATGCTGAACAGGCGGAAATTGAAAAACGGCTTGCTGACGCCAATGCCGTTCTTGACCGCCGATGTGCCCACGGTCTTGCCGGTTTGCAGGTCTTCCAGCACCAGCAGATAGCCCTCTTCAGCGGGCGCATGGGTCTCCAGGGCAAAACTGTCCAGCGACAGCCGGAGCCGCTTTTCCAGCAAGTCCGGGTCTTCCGGCAGGCTGGTAAAACCCGGGCCGGAGAGCCGGGCCAGCTCAAGGAAGGCCTCCAGATCACGCGCTTCAATGGGGCGAACGACATACATGGGCATTTTCCGTAATCGTGTTCTGATTCAGGTTCAGGACGCCGCCCGTTTTAGGGACTTGGCGTCAAATTCTCCAGAGGCAAACTTCAACAGCATCAGCGCGCTAAGGCGCGCCCGCTCGGTCAGGCTGGAGAGAATGACAAACTCCCTGGGCGAATGAATCTCGCCGCCGCGCACCCCCAGCGTGTCCACATTGGGACAGCCCGCCGCCCATAAATTGTTGCCCTCGCAGACCCCGCCGGTATCGCGCCAGCGAATCTTCAGGCCCAATGCCGCACCGGCGGCCCGGGTCATTTCGAAAAGCCGCGCATTGGGCGGCGCCATCGGCTTGGGCGGGCGGGTGAAATCGCCCGTCAGACGCGCACTGATGCCATCTTGCGCATCAAGCCTTGCCGCGATCTCCTCAAAACGCTGGCGTGCCCAGTCTGCATCTTCGGGCAAGGCCAGGCGCACATTGAAGCGCACTATGGCCAGATCCGGCACGATGTTGGGCGCGCCGCCGCCTTCGATCTTGGCCGGATTGACGGTCAGCCCTTCGCGCTGCCCGCTCAAGGCGGCCAGTTCCAGCACGGCCTGTGCCGCCGCCACCAGGGCATTGCGGCCCTTGGCATGCTCGCGCCCGGCATGGGCGGCGCGGCCGCGCACAATGAGCGCAAAATTGCCCGAGCCCTTGCGCGCGCCGGACAGCGCGCCATCGGTCAGTGCCGGTTCATAGGTCATGCCCAGATCTGCCCGGGCGCCATAATGCGCCAGAAGGGAAGCCGAGCCCGGCGAGCCGATTTCCTCGTCAGGGCTGATGATGACCGTGTAGCCCAGCCGCGCCTTGTGCGGGCTTTGCTCCAGCGCGCGCAGGGCCTCCAGCATGACCAGCAGGCCGCCTTTCATGTCGGCGCAGCCCGGCCCGTTCATGGTGTCGTCATCAATCATGCGCCAGTCCTGAAACGGGCTGTCTGCGGCAAACACCGTGTCGTAATGGCCAGTCAGAACCACCTGCACCGGCGCATCCGGGCGCTGGCGCAAAACCAGCGATGGCTCGAACGTCCTTTCGGCCTCCGTGCCATCGGCCTGAACCACGCATTTGGGCGGCAGGGGCTGGGCATGCAGATCGCCGCCCAGGTCCGCAAAGGCCTCCATGAGGCAGGCGCGCTGGCGCGCCAGGCCATCGCGATTGCTGCTGCCCGAATTGATCGGAACCCATGCCTTCAGCCGCTCGACCATGGCCGCCTGGCGCG
>JALWUB010000375.1 GCA_026993275.1 Robiginitomaculum sp.
GTCGATGATGGCAAGAGCACGCTGATCGGTCATCTGCTTTATGATTGCAAGGCGCTCAGCGAAGACGCTCTTGCAAACCTTGAAGCCCAGAGCAAAGCCGGCGGGCGGGCCGGGACTGCACTGGATTATTCCCTGCTGGTGGACGGCCTCATGGCCGAACGCGAACAGGGCATCACCATTGATGTGGCCTATCGCTATTTTTCGACCCCGCGGCGCAAGTTTATCGTTGCCGATACGCCGGGGCATGAGCAATACACCCGCAACATGGCTACCGGTGCCTCCAATTCGGACCTGGCGGTGCTGCTGGTGGATGCGCGCAAGGGCCTGCTGCTGCAGACCCGGCGCCACAGCACCATTGCCGCTCTCATGGGCATCCGCCATCTGGTGCTGGCGGTCAACAAGATGGACATGGTGGGCTATGCGCAGGATGTTTTTGAAACCATCAGGCGCGATTATCTTGAATTTTCGCAAAAGCTGGGAGAATGCACCATCCAGGCAATCCCGCTGAGCGCCCTTGCAGGCGACAACATTGCGGCGCCGAGCCAGGCCATGCCCTGGTATCAGGGACCGACATTGCTTGAGTATCTGGAAACCGTTGATATTGACCCCGGGCGCAATGCGGAAAGCTTCCGTCTGCCGGTGCAACTCGTCAACCGGCCGGGGCATGGCTTTCGCGGCTATAGCGGCACCATCGTGTCCGGCAGCGTTGCCATCGGCGACAAGGTCCGCATTGGCCCCTCGGGGGAAATGTCCTCCATCGCCTCCATCCTCACCCCTGATGGGGAGGCCCAAAGCGCCCAGGCGGGTGACGCGGTGACGGTGACACTGGCTGATGAACGCGACATCAGCCGCGGCAATGTGCTTTGCGCTGCCAGCGATCCGGCTCCGGTCACCGACCAGTTTGCCGCGCACATTTTGTGGATGCACCAAAAGCCGCTGCTGCCGGGCCGGCAATTGCAATTGCGCCTGGGGGCCCAGTGCGTCAATGCCTCGGTGACAGCCCTCAAGCATGTCATCAATTATGAAGACAACAGCCATATGGCGGCCCATGTCCTGGGCTTCAATGAAACCGGATTTTGCAATCTGGCCGTGGATCAGCCGGTGGTGTTCGACAGCTTTGAGAACAATCACGACATGGGCGGCTTTATCCTGGTCGACAAGCTGAGCAACGAAACTGTCGGCGCTGGCATGATCGCCTTTGGCCTGCGCCGCGCCGACAATGTGCACTGGCAGGCGCTGGACGTGAACAAGTCGGCCCGCGCGGCCCTGAAGGGCCAAAGCCCCTGTGTGCTGTGGTTTACCGGGCTGTCCGGGTCCGGAAAATCCACCATCGCCAATCTTCTGGAAAAAAAGCTGCTGGACAGGGGCTGCCACACCTATCTTCTTGATGGCGACAATGTGCGCCACGGCCTGAATCAGGACCTGGGCTTCACCGATGCCGACCGGGTCGAAAACATCCGCCGTGTCGGCGAAGTCGCCAAGTTGATGACGGATGCCGGGTTGATCGTGCTGGTGTCCTTCATATCGCCCTTCCGCTCCGAGCGGCGCCTGGCCCGGGATATGGTGGAGGAAGGGGAGTTTCTCGAAATTTTTGTCGATACCCCGCTGGACGTCTGCGAGGCGCGTGACGTCAAGGGCCTCTACGCCAAGGCCCGCGCTGGCAAGATCAAGAACTTTACCGGCATCGATTCGCCCTATGAAGCTCCACAGAATGCGGAAATTCACCTGAAGGGCGACAGCGCGCCCGCAACCGAACTGGCCGAACAGGTGTTCGAGGCCCTGAAGGAGCGCGGCATTGTCTGAATCCGGTCTGGATGCTGCGCAAAAAGCGCACTTGCGTGACGCCATGCTGGCTGCCGGGCGTGTCATCCTGGAGATCCGCAGCCACGGCACCCGTCACGAGACCAAGGCTGATGGCTCACCGGTAACCGAAGCCGACCAACGCGCCGAAGCGATCCTGCTGGCGGCACTGCGCCAGGCGGCGCCGGACCTGCCGGTGATTGCCGAAGAAGAGGCCGCCACAGGGCGCTTGCCTGATACCGGCAAGGCATTTTTTCTGGTTGATCCGCTTGATGGCACCAAGGAGTTTATCCGCGGCGGCACGGACTTTACGGTCAATATCGGCCTGGTGCGCAGCAACCGCCCGGTTTTTGGCATGATCTATACCCCGGCAAGAGGGCGCTTTCACGAGGGTGAAACCGGACTGGGCGCATGGATGGCCGACATTGACTGCCAGAGCAGACCCGTATTTGGCAAGACGCAGAGAACACCTGTCCAGGTGCGCCAGCCCGATCCGGAGGGCCTGATTGCTGTGGCCTCGCGCTCGCACCGTTCGGAAACAACCAATGCGTGGCTGAAAGAGCAGGGCATCACCGATACCATTTCTGCCGGCAGTTCCCTGAAATTCTGCTTGCTCGCCGAAGGCAAAGCCGATGTTTATCCGCGTCATGGCCCAACCATGGAATGGGACACGGCCGCTGGCCATGCCATCCTCGCCGCCGCAGGCGGGCGGGTGGAAAACCTGGACGGCAGTCCCTTTCTCTACGGCAAGCGCGATCAGGACAAACCGTTTCTCAACCCAGGATTTATCGCCCATGGCGGGCTGTGATACCATGCGGACAGCATGCCTTATCTGAAAACCAGCGGCGCCAGGCTTTACTATGAATGCCATGGCCATGGCCCGGCACTGATGCTGATCGCCGGTATTGCCAGCGATTCGCAAAGCTGGCTGCCGGTCGTGGAAACGCTGGCGCGCCATTTCACGCTGATCCTGCCGGACAATCGCGGCGCCGGGCGCACCAGCACAGAGGCTCCAGAGCTCAGCATAAGCGGCATGGCCGATGATTGCGCCGCCCTGATTGCGCATCTGGGGCATGAGCGCGTCCACGTGGCAGGTCATTCCATGGGCGGCGCCATAGCGCAAAGCCTTGCCATCCGCCACCAGCACCGTGTCAACAGGCTGGTTCTGGCCGCAACCGGCCCCGTCTTGTCGATGCGCAACCGCATCCTGTTTCAGGATCTGGACAGCTTGCGCCAGAGCGGGGTGGACATGCTGTTATGGTACAAGATGCTGTTCCAGTGGCTGTTCAAACCAGCATTTTTTGAAGATCCCCGGGCCGTAAACGGCGCTGCGGAACAGGCGCTTGCCTATGCCTATGCGCAAGACCATGACCAGTTCTCCCGCCAGCTTGCCGCGGCCTTGGCCGTGGATCACAGCGAGGCGCTTGGCACGATCCAATCCCCCACACTGATCCTTGCGCCGCAGCTGGACCTGCTCTTTCACATGGAAGACGCCCAAGCGCTGTGCGCGGCCATTGCTGATGCGCGGGTTCAGGTCATCGAAGACGCTGCGCATTCGCTGCACTGGGACAATCCGCAAGCCTTTTGCACGGCGCTGCAAGGCTTTCTGCTAAAGGATTAAAGTCAGGCCAGAGTGACCCAGCACCAGGCTGACGGATCATCCAGCAAGGCGTTGGCCAGGGCGGTGTTGAGCGTATGGCCGCCCTTGTGCGAGCTATAGCGGCCCAGAACCGGCGCGCCGGTAAGGGCCAGGTCGCCCAGAATATCAAGGATCTTGTGGCGGGCGAACTCATTGTCAAAGCGCAAGGCCTGCCCCGGCGCC
>JALWUB010000376.1 GCA_026993275.1 Robiginitomaculum sp.
TCCTGCGCCATCACGGCATTGATGCGCGCAGGCGTCCTGCGGGGCATGGCCCCCAGGGAATTGCCATCAAGATAGATCACGCCTTCGGGGAGGACGAATTCGGCACGAAATGGCGCCAGGGCGTCCCCGGCGTCCATCTGCACCGCCTCTGCACGGCTCGTGATCATGCACATCCCCCCGCTTTTCCCGTTTGGCGTCAGGCTGCGTGCCCCAGCGAACAGGGACGCAGGCACGGATCTTGCTGCACCAGAATCCAGACCTGCGTCAGTCTGGCACTGGCCAGAGGCGCAATCAGGCTCTATAGGACATACAGACAGGAAAAGCTGAATGCGTAAACCCCGCACCGGAACAGGCTCCATCACCGCCGCAGCCATCATGCTGCTGGCGCTGCTGTTTGCGCTGCCGGTGACGGCTGCGCCTGCGCTCTCTGCCGGAGGGCCCTGTCATGCCATGACGGCACCCGCCAGTGATGCGCACACCATGGCGATGATGGCGCAGCATCCCTGTTGCAACCATCACAAGCCCGGCCAGCCCTGCCCGGATGACAGCGATTGCGGCGCGGCCTGCATGAGCCAGTGCACCGCAGCGGCGGCATTCCTGCCGGGCGCCTGTGTCCAGGTGCTGGCGCCGCGCAGCACCCGGCCGGTCCTGATGCAGGCCAGCTGGCTGGCCTCGCACCAGAGCCGCCTCGACGCACCGCCTCCGCGCATCTGAATCTTCAAAACGCCTGAGCCGTCCGCCATGCGGACAGGGCGCTATTGCGCCTGTTGAAGATTCATTTTGCGAACAAGAGGCCCCCATGACCTCGCCCACGATTTTTGCCGTTCTGGCCATTCTGGCCATGCCTTTTGCCTTGCCGGCCCAGGCGCAGAACACGCTTGGCCTTGAAGACAGCGTGCGCATTGCCATTGCCGCCAATGACCCGAGCGTGGCGCTGTTTGAAGAGCGCGCCCGGGCGCTGGAAGAGCGCGCCATTGCCGACAGCCAGTTGCCCGACCCGACCTTTACCGCACGCATGCAAAACGTGCCGCTGTCTTCCTTTGACATCAACCGCGAAGGCATGACCCAGCTCTCGCTTGGCCTGCGCCAGGCCTTCCCCAAGGGCAAGACCCGCTCGCTGACCCGCGCCAGGCGCGAAAGCGAAGCGGCGGCGGAGCGCGCGCGCAAGGCCTTGCGCGAACGCCAGATTGCCTTGCAGACGCGCACGGCCTGGCTGGAACTGTATTACTGGCGCGGCGCGCGCAAGATCACCGAACAGTCGCGCCAGCACATCAAGGATCTGGGCGGCATTGCCCAGGCGATTTTCGCCACCGGGCGCAGCGCCGCGCAAAACGTCTTGCGCATTGATCTGGAAACCGGATTGCTGGATTCGCGCCTGGTGGAGATTGACCGCAAGGCCGATGTCGCCCGTGCCGATCTGGTGCGCATGGTCGGCATTGCCAATGCGGCCCGGCCACTGCCGGACAGCTTTCCCCTTCTGCCCTCCGTTCCCGATGCCAAAACCATGCAGACGGCGCTGGTGCGCCACCCTTCCGTGCGCGTGTTTGACGCGAAGATTGATGCGCGCAAGCGCGACGTGGACATTGCCCGCCAGCAATACAAGCCGGGATTTGCCATCGAGGGCGCTTATGGCGTGCGTGACAGCCGCTCCGATTTTGGCACTGTTGGGGTCTCTTTGAGCGTGCCGCTGTTTACCGCCAGGCGCCAGGATCCGAACCTGGCCGCCGCCAAGCGGCTCAAGTCCGCCGAACGCCTTGGCCGTGAAGCGCAGGTGCTGGAGCTGAACCGGGAGCTTGGCCGCGCCTATGCGCAATGGGCCCGGCTGGGCGAACGCATCGCGCTCTATCAGGACGAAGTGCTGAAACAGGCCCAGGACACCGCCGATGCGGCGCTGATCGGCTATCAGAACGAAACCGCAGACTTTGCCGAACTGGTGCGCGCCGAACTGGCGGTGCTGGACACCAAGCTGACCCTGCTGCGCCTGCGCATCGATCGCGCCAAGGCCCAGGCGCAATTGCTCTATCTTGCTGGAGACTGACATGAAACCGTCAACACGTATTCTCACCGCCATTCTCATTCTGGCTGCCGGAATTGGCGGCGGCTTCGTCCTCGGCAGGATGGGCGGAGGGGCGCACAAGAGCGCGCAAGGCGGCGCGCCGGCGGAGAAGAAGATTCTCTACTGGAAAGCGCCCATGGACCCCAATTTCCGCTCCGACAAGCCGGGCAAGTCGCCCATGGGCATGGATCTGGTGCCGGTCTATGAGGGCGATGAAGAGGGTGGCGATCCCCGCAATCTGGTGCGCATCAATCCGGTGGTGCAAAACAATATCGGCGTGCGCACCGCGAAGGTGCAGCGCACGACCCTCGCCCGCATCATCGACACGGTGGGCTTCATCCGCGCCGATGATGACAAGACCGCCACTGTCGATGTGCGCACCGAAGGCTGGATCGAAAAGCTCTATGTGAAAACGCCCGGAGATACGGTGCGCAAGGGCCAGCCTTTGTTTGACCTTTATTCGCGCCCCCTGGTCAGCGCGCAAGAAGAGTATCTGCAAGCGGTACGCATTGGCCGCAAGCCCCTGATTGATGCGGCCAGAAGCCGGCTCGAAGCCCTGGGCATGAGCGCGGCGCAAATTCGCAGTGTGCGCAAGGCGGGCAAGCCGCGCCGCCTCATCCGCATTCATGCGCCGCAGGACGGCGTGGTCACCATGCTCGGCGTTGGCGAAGGCGCCTTTGTCAAGCCGGGGCGGCAAATCATGATGCTGGCGGATCTGTCCAGCGTCTGGGTGCTGGCCGAAGTGTTCGAAAACCAGGCCCATTGGGTCAAGCCCGGACAAGGCGCGGACATGCGCCTTGAGGCCCTGCCCGGGCGCCAGTGGAACGGCGTGGTGGACTATGTCTATCCCACCGTCAATGCCAGCGCTCGCACCGTGCAGGTGCGCCTGCGCTTTGACAATCCGGATGGCATTCTGAAGCCGGACATGTATGCCAAGGTGCGTATCAACACCGAGCCTCATGTGGGCGTGCTCGCCATAGACCGCGAAGCGCTGATCCGGACCGGCGATGGCGATCATGTCATTCTGGCGCTGGGCGATGGCCGTTTTCAGCCTGCCCGGGTCACCGCAGGCGTGGAATCGGGCGCCAGGGTGGAGATTCTGAACGGGCTGGACGAAGGCGAAACGGTTGTCGTTTCCAGCCAGTTCCTGCTGGATTCCGAAGCCTCCTTCCGCGGCACGGTCTTGCGCATGACGGCGCCGGGCGAAGCGGCGGTGAGCGCGGCCAGCGGCATGGGCGTGGTCGAAGAGATCATGCCCGAAATGGGCATGGTGACGCTCAAGCACCAGCCCATCCCGGAACTGGGCTGGCCCGCCATGACCATGAGCTTTATCACCAAGCCGGATGCGCTCAAGGGCCTGAAGGCCGGTGACATGGTGCATTTCATGGTCCGCGAAAAAGCCAATGCCGATGGCGAGTTCGTCATCACCAGCATTGGCAGGATAGACGCGAAGGCGGAGGCCAGCCAATGATTGCCGCCCTGATTCGCTGGTCCATCGCCAACCGCTTTCTGGTCATCATGCTGGCGCTGCTGCTCGCCGCCTATGGCG